>NZ_JAAGPK010000095.1:0-33772 GCF_017104685.1 Burkholderia sp. Tr-20355
CCCAGTGCGCCCTTCGCGTGGTGCAGCGACGTCTTCTCCTGTTCGCTGACGACCGGCGCGCCGACGGCCGCGATCGTGCCGCGCGTGACACGCGCCCACACCGGCGTGTCGTGCAGCGAGGCGACGAGCCGCGTACTCCAGCCCGCGTCGGTCTCCACACGGCCGAACGGCCCGTCGATCGCGTTCGCGATCACGAGCGCGCCGGGCGCCAGATCGGGCGAGAGCCCGCCGGCCGTACCGAAGCTGACGATGCCCGCGCAACCGCGCGCGGTCGCGTCGGCCAGCGCGCGTTCGAGCCGGTCGGCCCGCGCGGCAAACACGGCCTCGACGCCGTCGCCGCGCGCGATGCGCGCCTCGAACGCCATCCCCGTCACCGCGATGACGGGCAATGCGCCGTTGTGTCGTGACACGCCCACGCGTTACATCCCGACCGTGACGCGCGTCGCGTTGTCGCGCTTCAGGTTGCGGTAGCGCGCGAGCGCCCACAGCGGGAAGAACTTGCGATAGCCGTGGTAGCGCAGGTAGAACACGCGCGGGAAACCCGTCGCCGTGAAGCGCGTCTCGTCCCACAGGCCTTCTTCGTTCTGCTGCGCGATCAGGTAGTCGACCCCGCGCGCAACGGCCGGGTGGTTCACTTCGCCGGCCGCCATCAGGCCGAGCAACGCCCAGGCCGTCTGCGACGCCGTGCTCGGCGCCTGCTCGAAGCCGCGGTAGTTCAGCTTGTAGCTGTCGCCGTCCTCGCCCCAGCCGCCGTCCTTGTTCTGGATCGACAGCAGCCACTGCGCGCCGCGCTTCATGCGCGGATCGTCCGGCGTCAGGCCGGCCGCGTTCAGCGAGCACAGGGCCGTCCACGTGCCGTACACGTAGTTCATCCCCCAGCGGCCGTACCAGCTGCCGTCCGGTTCCTGTTCCTTCAGCATGTAGTCGAGCGCGCGGCGGGCCGGCTCGCTGTTCAGCGGCGTCTCGCCGAGCTGCGACAGCATCGACAGGCAGCGGCCCGACACGTCGGCCGTCGGCGGATCGAGCAGCGCGCCATGATCGGAGAACGGGATGTTGTTCAGGTAGTACTGCGTGTTTTCCGGTTCGAACGCCCCCCAGCCGCCGTCGCTGCTCTGCATGCCGACGACCCATTCGCGCGCACGCGCCATCGAATCGCGATAGGTGTCCGACTGCTTGAGCTTCTGCGCGCGATCCATCGCCATCACGACCACGGCCGTATCGTCGACGTCCGGGTAGTGTGCGTTCGCGTACTGGAACGCCCAGCCGCCGGGCCGCACGTGCGGGCGGCGCGAGATCCAGTCGCCGCGCACGTCGAGGATCTGCAGCGGACGCAGCCATTCGAGGCCGCGCAGCACGGCTTCTTCCGCGCGCGCATCGCCCGTCTCGAGCAGCGCATGCGCGGCCAGCGACGTGTCCCACACCGGCGACAGGCACGGCTGGCAATACGCCTCGTCCTCGTGCACGACGAGCAGCTTCTCGACCGACTTGCGCGCGAGCGCGCGGTTCGGATGATCTTCCGCGTAGCCGAGCGCGTCGTACATCATCACCGCATTGGCCATCGCCGGATAAATCGCGCCGAGGCCGTCCTCGCCGTTCAGGCGCTCGTCGACGAACGACACGGCCTGACGGATCGCGCGTTCGCGCGTATAGCTCGGGAACAGGCCGTCGACCGCGCGCAGCGCATGGTCGACCACACGGAAGAACGCGAACCAGCCGGCGCTCTGGTGGCCCTGGCGCGGCAGCAGCCCGGCGTTGACGGGCGGATCGATGAACAGCTCGTCGATGCGCACGCCGCGCGGGTTCTTCGCGATCGGGCGCTTCGCGTTCAGCACGAGCAGCGGCACGATCACGGTACGCGCCCAGTACGACACCTTCGACAGGTGGAACGGGAACCACTGCGGCAGCAGCATGATCTCGACCGGCATCATCGGCACCGCGCGCCACGGAATCGCACCGTACAGCGCGAGCTGGATGCGCGTGAACACGTTCGACATCTCGGCGCCGCCCATCGCGTGGATCGCCTTGCGGGCGCGCTGCATGTGCTCGGCGTTCTCGTCGTCGCCGATCACCTTCAGCGCGAAGTACGCCTTCACGCTCGCGCTGATGTTCGGCGCGCCGTCGGTGAACAGCGGCCAGCCGCCGTCGGCCTGCTGGATCCGGCGCAGATAGTTGCCGATCTTCTGCTCGAGCGCGACGTTCGGCGTCTCGCCGAGATAGTGGACGAGCAGCACGTATTCGGCGGGAATCGTCGAATCGGCTTCGAGTTCGTAGACCCAGTGTCCGTCCGCTTGCTGCGCGGCCAGCAGCGCGTCGGTGGCACGCGCGACGGCCGCGTCGACGCCGGCCGGCACCGCGCCGGCGGACAGGGTAGCCATTTCGGTGAGATCGTTCATTGGTCCCTCTGTTTATTGCGTCTGGAGCACGTCCGCGGCCAGCTGGCCGGAACGGATCGCGCCCTCGATCGTGGCGGGCAGGCCGGTGGCAATCCAGTCACCCGCGAGCACGAGATTGGTCCAGCGCGTACGCACGGCCGGACGTTTCATTTCCTGCGACGGCACCGCCGCAAAACCCGCGCGCGGCTCGACGACGAGCTGCCACGCGGGGATGGTTTCAGGGTTCGCGCCGGTCACGCGCGCGACGTCTTCCCAGATGCGCCGCGCGAGCGTGTCGCGCGGCGTGTCGAGCCAGCGGCCCGCGTCGCGGATCGTCGCCGCAAGCTGGCCGCCGCCGGTGCGCACCGCATCGACGATGCCGTTCACGACGGCCGTCTGCAGCGGATGGCCGGCCGGAGACTCCACCGCGAAATACGCGGTCACGACCGCGCTAAACGTGTCGGGCGCGGTGAGTTCGGGCACCAGCGGCCGCGCGACCTCGGGCGGCACGGCCAGCACCACGGCGTCGCCCGGCGCGAGATCGACGCGCTCGCCGCCGACCGAAACCGCATCGACCGCATTGCCGTGCGCGCCGAATTCGAATGCGTCGAGCCGCGAATTCAGCCGGATCTGCGCGCCGCCGTGCTGCAGCATCCGCAGCGCCGGTTCGACGAATGCGCTGCCGAGCCCGTGGCGCGCGACGAGCGGGCGGCTGCCGGGGCCACCCGCGCCGAACGTGCCGCACAGTGCGGCGCGCGCCAGCTCGGCGCTTGCGTGGCGCGGCTCGACGTTCAGCACACCGAGGAAATACGGCCGCAGCCAACGGTCCCACAGCACGCCGTCGCATCGCATCGTCTGGGCGAGCGAGCGGCCCGTGCGCGCGAACGCGAGCGGCGCGAGCGCGAGGTAGTCGAGCGGCGTCGTGCCCGGCGCGCGCGACGCGGCGTCGAACAGCCACGACGGCCAGCGCCCGTCGCCGAAGCGCAGCGTCCAGCGCTGCCGCGATGCGACGTCGACGACCGGACATTCAGGCAGCGCGGGCCCCGCGAGCTGATCGGCCGCGCCGATCGCGCGCAGGTAGCGCTGCGTCGCGGGCTGTCCCGCGAAGACCGTGTGCAATCCGCTGTCGAGCGTCGCGTTCAGCGTCCCGTCGAACCACGAACGGCAGCGGCCGCCCGCGTGTGCGTGCGCGTCGTGCAGCACGATGCGCCGCCCGCGGCGTTGCAGCTCGACCGCGGCCGACAGGCCCGCGAGTCCGGCGCCGATCACGTGGACGGTTCTGGGCATCGACGCGATCGGCTCAGAACAGCGCGTAGCGCGCGGCGATCATCAGCATGCGCGCCTTCGGCTTGCGCAGCGGCGCGCGCGGCGCGGCAAAGCCGCGTGCGATCGCGGCTTCGAGAATGCAGCGATACGCGCCCGACATGATGCGCGGCGCCTTCACCTGTGCACGCGGGCAGGTATCCATCACCGCGTCGGCCTGGCGGAAGTGCTCGAGCGCGCGCTCGACGAGCGTCGCGCACACGCGCGGCAGCGCCGGATCGCGCACGATCGTCGCCGGGTCGGTGATCGCGATGCCTTCGCGCGCGAGCAGTTCGCGCGGCAGGTAGCAGCGGTTGATCGCCGCGTCGTCGTCGATGTCGCGCAGGATGTTCGTCAGTTGCAGCGCGCGGCCGAGGTGGTGCGACAGCTTGATCCCTTCGGTTTCCGGCATCCCGAAAATCCTCACCGACAGCCGGCCGGCGGCGCTCGCCACGCGATCGCAGAAGAGGTCGAGCGTCGGCTCGTCGGGCGCGCAGATATCCTCGACCGCATCCATCGCCATCCCGTCGATCATCGCGTGGAAATCGGCGCGCTGCAGGTTGAACGCGCGGATCTCGCGGTAGAGCGCGACCAGGTGGCGCGGCGGGCGGCCCGCGAAGCACGCGTCGATGTCCGCGCGCCAGCGGTCGAGGCCCGCGTTGCGCTCGGCGCGCGGCAGGTCGCTGTCGGCGATGTCGTCGACCGCGCGGCAGAACGCGTAGACCTGGAACATCGCGTCGCGCTGCACGGCCGGCAGGATGCGCATCGCCAGATAGAAGGAACTGCCCGATGTGACGGCAGCGGCGTCGGTTTCTTGTTCGTCCACGACGGAATGGGAAACGGCCAAGACGAGCTCCACGGAGACACCCACGCGGGGCGATTGAAGAAGCCATGCCCGGCTGGGATGGTCAGGGTGTCAAATGCGTGCGAGATATGCGAACGATCGACACAGACAGGCACAAATTACCGGCCGGAAGCCGGAATTGGGCGAAAGTATAGCAATCTTTGAAGTTCGATGGCGGACACGCGCCAAGCCCGGCGGGGCGCCGGAGGCCGCCGGCAGCCGGGCGCGGCCCGCCCCGGCGGGACCGGGCGCCGGCGGCGGGTCAGCCGTAAACGATGTCGCGCTGCAGATCGAGCGCGATGAGCCCCATTTCACGCGTGAGCTGCAGCATCGAGCGGCGTTCGAGGCGCGAGCCCATGAAGCTCGTCACGCCGCCGTCGGGCTCCGCGGTGAACTGGAACACCGCACCGCCGGTGCCGAACCATGCGCCCGGCACGTCCGGCGATTCCTGCCAGTCGATCTGCTCGAACACGCGCGCGATACCCGCGCGCACCACGTCGCCCGGGCCGATCGGCGGCGCGATGTCGCCCAGGTCGTCGAGCGAATAGGGGCCGGGCTTGTCAGGCTTCCGGTAGAAAAGATAGTCGACGTTCATGGGGCGCAATCGCAAGTAAAGCGACAAAGTAGCGTGCTTCGGCACAAATGCCTATCGGATCCGGACGAAATGTGGCCTGCACGAGACAAAGGGGACGGATCGAGGCCCGTCACGCGATCGCCCTGCGCGTTCGCGTCTGGATGACGGCCGGTTCGTCTAAGATGACACCTTTCTCGAAAAAATACGGACATCATGGAGACGAACGATACCGCCACCCCGCCGTCCGGCCATCCCGTTTTCGTGCTCGTGCACGGCGCCTGGCACGGCGCCTGGTGTTACGCACACGTCGCGGCGGCGCTGGCCGCGCGCGGCTATCTGTCGATCGCGCGCGACCTGCCCGCGCACGGCATCAATGCCCGCTTTCCCGCGTCGTATCTCGAACGGCCGCTCGACAAGGATGCGTTCGGCGCCGAACCGTCGCCGGTCGCGAACACGACGCTCGACGATTATGCGACACAGGTGATGCAGGCCGTCGACGACGCCTACGCGCTCGGCCGCGGCAAGGTCGTGCTGATCGGCCACAGCATGGGCGGCCTCGCGATCACGGCGGCCGCCGAGCGCGCGCCGGAGAAGATCGCGAAGATCGTCTATCTCGCGGCCTTCATGCCGGGATCGGGCGTGCCGGGCCTCGACTACGTGCGCGCGCCGGAGAACAAGGGCGAGATGCTCGGCCCGCTGATGCTCGCAAGCCCGCGCGTGGCCGGCGCGCTGCGCATCGATCCGCGCAGCGGCGACGCCGCGTATCGCGACACCATGAAACGCGCGCTCTATGAAGACGTGTCGCAGGCCGACTTCGACGCCGTCGCGAACCTGATGACCTGCGACGTGCCGGCCGCGCCGTTCGCGACCGCGATCCCGACCACCGCCGCGCGCTGGGGTGCGATCGACCGCCACTACATCAAGTGTCTCGAGGATCGCGTGATCCTGCCCGCGCTGCAGCAGCGCTTCATTGACGAAGCCGACACGCTCGCGCCCGGCAATCCCACCCACGTGCACCAGCTCGACAGCAGCCACTCGCCGTTCGTGTCGCAACCGGCCGTGCTGGCCGGCGTGCTCGCCGACATCGCGAAAAGCTGAGCCAGGGGCGGGCGCGGTCTATGCGTAGGCAACCGAACGATCGCGCCCGAGCCGCTTCGCGCGATAGAGCGCGGCGTCGGCCTCGCTGACGAGCACGTCGCTGGTCGGCGCGCCGTTCCTCGCGCATGCGCCGCCGACGCTCGCCGTCACCGGCACGCTGACGCCCTCGGCATCGACCGGCATGCTGCCGATCGCGTCGCGCACCTTGTCGGCCACCCGCATCGCCTCGTCGAGATTCGTGCACGGCAGCAGCAGCGCGAATTCCTCGCCGCCGAAGCGGCCGAACGTATCCTGTCCGCGCACGATCGACGCGACGCGGCGCGCCGTCTCGCGCAGCACGGCGTCGCCCGCCGCATGCCCGAAGCGGTCGTTGATCGTCTTGAAATGGTCGAGATCGAACAGCAGCACCGACAGGTCGCCGCCGTAGCGCTGCCAGCGCGCGAATTCGTCGCCGAGCCGCGCCTCGAAGAAACGCCGGTTCGCGATGCCGGTCAGCCCGTCGCGATTCGCGTGTTCGCGCAGCTTCGCGACGGCTTCCTCGCGCTCGCGCTGCATCACGCTCACATGCGTGACGTCGGAAATCGTCACGCACACGGCCTCGACGTCGCGGCCGCGCGTGAGCGGCATGAACGTGCAGTCCTGCTGCATGTAGTCGACCCCGCCGGTGATCGGGCGGTCATGCTCGAAGCGGAACAGGTAGGGCCGCTGCTCCCACGAACTGAATGCGAAGCTGCCGAGCTGGAACACGCTTTCGAGCTTGCGCGACAGCCACGCGCGCGGCAGGTCCGGAAAGCAGTCGAACAGGTTGCGGCCGATCACGTCGGCCGCCGCAATGCCGCTGTGATCCTGCATGAAGCGGTTCCACATCAGCACGGTCATCGAGCGGTCGAGCACGAACAGGCCGAAGCCGACCCGCTCGATCACGAGGTCGCTCAGCGACGGAGCGGCGGCCGTCATAGCGCGGAGAGCAACGCGTCGAGCGCGTCGCCCATCAGCCGGATCGAATCCTCGGCCATCAGCATCACGAAGTGCGCGCGGAACGTGTGGTCCTCGAGCCCGAAGTTCACCTCGAGCAGCAGCGCGACGCTCCACGCGAGCATGTTCGGCTCGAACACGTCGTCGAACGATACGTTCGCGCCGAGCAGCCCCGGCGGGAAGAACACGGGCTTGCGGCCGAGCTCGTCGAGGATCGACGCGACGCACGCGCCCATCAGCACGTTCGCGACGTCGAACACGAGTTCGTCCGGGCTCGCCATCCCGCCGTAGACACCATCGCCGAACGTGCGGTCGACGACCGACGTGAGCCGCGCGACGCTCGCGCTGCGGCACAGTACGATCGCCTCGCCCTTGATGTCGGAACGGAAGCCCTGGCGCACGGCGGTCACGTTGTCGTGAATGCCCGTCATCTCGCGCAGCGCATTGCCTGCGTCGGCCGCTTTCACGACGCGCACGCGCGGCACCGACAATTCGATGAAGCGCCCGAGCAACAACGCAAGCCGCGCGGCGGCGCGGCCCATTGCCAGGTTGGCGATCTCCTGCAACGCGTCGCGTTGCTCCGCCGTGAACACCGATTCAGGCATACAACCCATACTCCTTGAGAATGGGCAGCAATGCCTCCGACGTCACGGGCTTGGCAACGAATGCGATCGCGCCCAATTCACGCACGCGTGCTTGCGCCTGCGGCTGGATATCGGCGGATACCACGATCACGAACGTGTTCAGATCTTCGTGGCGCAGTGTCTCGAGGACCTGATATCCGCTCATGTCGGGCATCGTCAGGTCCAGAAACATCACGGAAGCTTTGCCGTCACGATAAAGCGCCAAGGCCTCGCGACCATTCGCGGCATACGCGACTTCAACGTCCCAGTCTCCCGGCAGCGCCTTTGTCAGAAGTTTGCGAGCGAGCAGCGAATCGTCGGCAATTACAATCGGCAAAGGCATGGGGCGATGCGGTATACGGAATGGTCTCTCTCGCGTTAACGACCGCGCGGCGCACTTCTTTAGGGGGCCATGCGTTCGGGCGCGGGGCAACCGCCTTGCGGCCGTGCGCGGGTATCGCGACGCGGGTGCGCGCGATGCCCGCGCGGCGGTCGCCGGCGGGCGCATCTATCTGTCATAGGGAAAGCAAGGCGCGATTCTCGGAGTAAACCGGAGGCGATGCAACTCGCCATTTTCACCATTTCGAACAGAATTGGTCCGATCGCCCGTCATTCCGAAAACAGCCGCGATCATTTTCGAGATAAGCACGCAAAATTTTTCCTTGTGTACGTTTGCGCTGCCGGATTCGTCGCGTTTTCAATCTGACAATCTCCCCCTGTCGGAATCGACAGGATCGCGGCGCGGCGGGGCTGCGCGGCCGGCCGCCGCAACTCGTTTATGATGGCAGGCACCTCCGCTTCGCCCGCCTCTTCGATGACGTCCGACCGGCCCGCCGACTCCCACGCTCCCGCCTCCCCGCCCGCCGATGACTGGCAGGACGACGGCGGCTACGCGTCCGGCGCACCCGAACACGATTTCGCGGTCCGCCGCGTGACGCTGATCGTGCTGCTGGTCGCGGCGATCGTGCTGCCGTGCATCTACGTGGTGGTGATGGCGTACAACGACCTGAAGACGCGCGAGGCCGCCGCGAGCGACGTGACGATGCGCACCGTGCGGGTCGCCGAGGAACACGCGCTCAAGGTGTTCGACCTGAGCGAGACGCTCGACGCGCGCATCGTCGACCTCGTGCAGGACATGGACGACGCCACCGTGCGCGACAAGGAGTCCGACATCCACGAAGCGCTGAACACGATCGGCGGCGGCTATCCGCAGGTGGCCGCCGTGTCGATCTTCGGCGCGAGCGGGATGCTGCTCGCCAACAGCCTCTACTACCCGGCGCCGTACGCGTCGATCGCGAACCGCGACGACTTCGCGGGCATCCGCGACGGCAAGGTCATCGAACACATCTCGCGGCTGATGATGGGTCCGCTCAAGCTCGAGAACATTCCGGTGTTCAACACGGGCGTCGCGCGCCGTCATAGCGACGGTTCGTTCGCCGGGATGGTGTCGATCGCGCTGAAGTCGTCGTATTTCAATGCGTTCTATCGCGACCTGCTCGGCGGCGCGAGCACGCCGATGACGATGGCGCTCGCACGCTCGGACGGCGCCGTGATCGCATCGTATCCGCCGCCGCCGTCGCTCGCGCACACCGATCGCTCGGTCACGTTCGGCGACACGCGCAACGATCCGCGCGCGGGCGTCGTGCGCGTGCGCCACGATGGCGCGAGCAGCGAGATCGTCGCGTACCGCCAGGTCGGCAGCTATCCCGTGTACGTGACGTGCGCGTACCGCACGTCGGCGATCTGGCATGAATGGTACGAACACCTGAGCGTGCTGTTCATCTCGATGTTCGCACCGTCGATCGCGCTGTGGTCGGTGATCTGGCTGTCGCTCAAGCGGTTGAAGGCGGAAGAGGAGGCATGGGATCGCTGGCAGGCCGAAGCATCGATGCGGCGTTCGATCGAGTCGGCATACCGGCAGTCGCGCAAGATGCAGGCGCTCGGCAACCTCGTGGGCAGCGTCGCGCACGACTTCAACAACCTGCTGATGATCATCTCGAGCAACGTGCAGATCGCGCGGCGGCGCGGTGTCCAGCATCTCGACAAGGAACTCGGCGCGATCGAGCGCGCGCTGAAGAACGGGCAATCGCTCACGCGCCAGCTGCTCGGCGTCGCGCGCAAGCAGCCGCTGCACAACGAGACGATCGACGTCGGCCAATGGCTCGGCACGTGCCGCGAACTGCTGAAGACGTCGCTCGGTTCGAAGTCGTCGCTGGTCGTCGCGATCGAGCCCGGCGTCTGGCCGATCCGTGTCGACGTCGCGGAACTCGAGCTCGCGGTGATCAACCTCGCCGTCAACGCACGCGACGCCATGGCGGCCGGCGGGCGCTTCACGGTCGGCGCGCGCAACGTGACGCTGCGTCGCGAGGACGGCTTCCCGCTGACCGGCGACTTCGTGCAGATCTCGCTCGACGATACGGGTTCGGGCATGGCGCCCGACGTGCTCGCGCGCGCCTTCGAGCCGCTGTTCACGACCAAGGCGCCGGGGATGGGGACGGGGCTCGGCCTGCCGCAGGTGTTCGCGTTCTGCGAGCGCTCGGGCGGCCTGGCGACGATCGACAGCGCGGTCGGCGCCGGCACGTCGGTGCGCCTCTACCTGCCGCGCGCACGCGCCGAGGACGTCGTCGCGCGGCCGCAGGCCGTCGCGCACGATGCCGGTTCGGGCACGCTCGCCGGCCTGCACGTGCTGCTCGTCGAGGACAACAGCGAGGTCGCGGCCGGCACGGAAGCGCTGCTGTCGCTGCTCGGGCACCGCGTGACCTATGCGCCCACCGCCGACGACGCGTTGCGCCTGATCGAAGGCGCGGCCGCGAACGACGCGTTCGACCTCGTGATTTCGGATATCCACATGCCGGGCCGCCTGAACGGCATCGACCTCGCGGAAGCGGTCGACAAGCGGCCGGGGAAGTTGCCCGTGATTCTCGTCACGGGTTATGCGGAGGAACTCGACCGCACGCGCACCGTCAACGTCCGCGTGCTGTCGAAGCCGTTCGACATCGCGCTGCTCGACGAAATCCTGCTGGGCATCCGCGAGGCGCGCGACGCACGGCACGCCGGCGCGTGACCCGCTGCATGCGGGCCGGCGCCGGCGGCGGGGCGGGCGTGACGCTCAGGCCGATTTCAGCAGGCGCACCCAGCCCGCGTAGCGATCGACGAAGCCCTGCAGGAACTTGCGGGTGTCCTCGCTGACGATCTGGCCTTGATCGTCGATACGAGCGGGATCGTGCTTGATGAACATCTCGGGCTGACCGAGCGTCTTCACGTCGAGGTACGCGAGCACGTTGCGCAGGTGCTGCTGCGCGAGCGCGGTGCCCGCGGCGCCCGGCGACGTGCCGAGCACCGCACCCGGCTTGCCCGACCACGAGTTGGAACCCCACGGGCGCGAGCCCCAGTCGAGCGCATTCTTCAGCACGCCGGGAATCGACCGGTTGTATTCGGGCGTGACGAACAGCAGCGCGTCGGCGGCTTCGATCGACTGCTTGAAGCGCTTGGCGACGTCCGGGAAATCCGCGTCGTAGTCCTGGCTGTACAGCGGCAGTTCGCCGATCTCGACGAACTCGAACGAAAAATCGGCGGGGGCGAGCGAGATCACGGCGTGCGCGAGCGCACGGTTCGTCGAAGTACGGCGCAGGCTGCCGACGACGACCGCAACACGATAGGACATGGCATTCTCCTTCCGGTGAGTGAGGAATCGGATCGATTGCTTCCGAATGGGCGACAAAGGTCTGTTTATAGGCAAGCCAGCCCGCGAGCCGTCCCACGGGGCCGTCCGGCCGACTTTCCACAAGGTTTTCCACAGAAATTGTGGATAACTCGACCGTTATGTTCCGACGTTACAGATTGCCCGCCGCGCGACGCCGTCGACGCGCGAGCCGGGGTTCGGCAAGCATAGCGCAGCCGGCAGGCCGGTTTCGTGAAATCGTGACCGAACATGCGTTGCGGGCAAGCGGCGCGCCCAGTAAGCTGCTCGCACCGCGATGCGCGCGCTCTGTCGCGCAGGCGCGACCGTTTCGACACACTGCAACCCAGACATGCCGTCCGCCTACGACGATCCCGTTTATCTCGCACAACTGCGGCGCGACCTGCTGCGCTTCGCGCGACTCCAGCTCCGCGATGCCGACGCGGCCGAAGACGCCGTGCAGGAGGCACTGACCGCCGCGTGGTCGCACGCGGGCGATTTCGCCGGGCTGTCGGCTCACAAGACGTGGGTGTTCGGTATCCTGCGCAACAAGCTGATCGACGTGCTGCGCGCGCGGCAGCGGACGGTCAACCTGTCCGCGCTCGACGCCGAACTCGACGGCGAATCGGTGCTCGACCGCGAACTGTTCAAGGAAAACGGGCACTGGGCCGCGCATGCGAAGCCGCGACCGTGGCCGAAGCCCGAGACGCTGTTGCAGCAGCAGCAGTTCTGGACGCTGTTCCAGGCCTGTCTCGACCACCTTCCGGAACAGATCGGGCGCGTGTTCATGATGCGGGAGTTCCTCGACGTCGAGATCACGGACATCTGCAGCGAATTGACGCTGACGACGAATCATTGCAGCGTGCTGCTGTATCGGGCGCGCACGCGCCTGCGAACCTGCCTGAGCGAAAAAGGGATGACGACCGAAGATGCTGCCGGGGAAATGTACTGACATCACGCGACTGCTGTCGGATGCGCTCGATCGGCATCTGACACTGCACGAGCGACTGCAGGTGCGCGTGCATCTGCCGACCTGCAGCGGATGCAGGGCCTATCGCGGACAGATTTCGCTGTTGCGGACGGCCGCGAAAGCGGCGGCGGGGCGGGCGCCGGACGATGACGGTGCGCCGTCCGGTGAACGCTAGGATCCGGTTCGTCGTGTTGCCGCCGTCGTTCGTCGCGTCGCGGGCGGCCGATGGCCCGGCGATCGCGTCGGCGTCGGATGCCGGTGCGAACGTCGGGCTGATGCAATAAGAAAAATACGCCGGGTAATAATTATTCGAACAGCGCCTTCACCGATTCGGGCGGCCGGCCGATGGCCGCCTTGTCGCGGTACACGACGATGGGCCGCTGCAGCAGAATCGGGTGCGCGGCAATCGCGGCATAGGCTTCGGCGTCGGTGAGATCCGCGCGAGCCAGATTCAGCGCCTTGTACGGCTCCTCGCCGTCGCGCAGCATGTCGCGAACCGGGCGGCCGAGCTGCCGATGCAGCGTTTCCAGTTCCTCGACCGTCGGCGGCGTCTTCAGGTACTCGACGACGTTCAGCGGCGTGCCGGCGGCATGCAGCGACTCGACCAACGCAAGCGTCTCGCGCGACTTCGAGCATCGGGGGTTGTGGTAGATCGTGATCATCATTCTGGCCTGGATGGTAGAGCCCGGTATTGTAGCCAGTCTGTGCCGGGGGCCCCGAAGGTGGTCAGGGGCGGGCGCGAGTGGGCTGGTGTATCGCCGCGGCGATCGGACAGGTGGCGCCTCGTCGATGCGAGCCGCGAGAGGGGCGTGCTATCCGGAGAATTCGCGTCAAAGAATGGATGTGTTTATGCGCATAAAGTCGGGCAGCGTGCGATCGCGGGATGAGGCGCGGGATCTGCGAGCCAATGCATCGTGGCTCCCTTTGCATTGAGAGAGGGGGCGGGGAATGGCGTGAGCCGCTTGGTTTATGCGCATAAATTCCGGTCGCCGGAGGAGGTGTGTCGCGATTCACGGCGTGGTTGCATGTCGATACTCCACGGCCTCGAGGGGCCACTGTATCGATATGCGGCTTGGCCACGGCATCATCGCGCATCGGATTCAGGCGGAGACCGCGCGTGGCCCGTCGCTCATCGCCATCGAGCGTCACCGGTTTATGCGCATAAACACGTCGCGCCCGAACAGGCCGTCGCATCGATGCCGACGCGCTCAAACCACACGCACCATTAAAGCCACATGCTTGGTCAGGGTACGCCGCTCACGACCCTCGCTCGCGAACGACAGCCCATTTGGCCTCGATGTTGATCCGCTCGATCGCCGCCGAGTTTATGCGCACAAACTCCCCGACTCTCTGGCAAGCGTCCCCCCATCCATCGAAAGGGCCGTGCTTCGGGACATCGTAGAGCGCGCCCACTCATCTCGCCGACATCGATCGCCGCGACACATCCATCGAGTAGTCCATCGACATCGCCAGGCCTCCGCCACACGATCCGATCGAGCCATCGATCTCCTCCGTCTCGTTTATGCGCATAAACCGATAGCCCGAATGGCTAATGCGTAGTTGTCGAACGACAATTTCATTGAAATTCAAATATCGTCCTGTAGAATTCCAACGACCAAAACAGGAGTGAAAATTGGCCGCGGAAATCATTGCAGTCACTCAACAAAAAGGCGGCGTCGGCAAAAGCACGATTGCCATGCACCTCGGCGCCGCGTTCCATGAAAAAGGGAAGCGCGTCCTCGTCATCGACGCAGACCGTCAAAACACGCTGGTTCACTGGTCGAGCGCATCCGGCGACAGCGACAACGGCATCCCGTTTCCGGTCGTCAACCTCGCCGAAGCCGACGGCCAGATCCATCGCGAGATCAAGAAGTTCATCAACGACTACGACATCATCGTCGTGGACTGCCCACCGTCGATCACCGAGAAGGTGTCCGGTGTCGTCCTGCTCGCCGCATCGATTGCCGTGATCCCGACTTCGTCGTCGCCGGCCGACTACTGGTCGAGCGTCGGGCTGGTCAAGCTGATCCAGCAGGCGCAGGTCATGAACGAAGACCTCCGCGCGGTCTTCCTGCTGAACAAGACCGAAGAGAAGCGCATGCTGACCCGCGAGCTCAAGCGCGCGCTCGAGGAACTCGGCTTCCCGTTGCTGAAAACGCAGATCCCGACCCGGGAAGCGTACAAGCAGGCGATGGCGCTCGGTCAGACCGTGCTGCAGATGAATGATCGCGGCGGCAAGCTGGCCGCCGCCGAAATTCGCGCATGTGCCGACGAAATCGTCGCCATGCTGCCCTGACTTTATGCGCATAAAGGAGTCACATGAAACCTTCCCAATTTGCCAAAGGATTCCAAGCGCGCCCGGATATCACGACGAGCGAGAAGCGCACCGCGCTTGATCGGCTCAATGCGATCGACGGCATCGTCAAGTCCGAGACGCCCACGCCGACGCCGACCAAATCCGCAAAGAAAGACATCGCTTCGCCGCCTACTCCGGAATTCACGATCGATCCGTCGATCGACGAGTCGCCGCAATATCGTGCGTGGCGCCTCGAGAATCGTTACGCACCGGGCCAGGTGATCGAGCTGTCGCTGAAGGCGATCAAGCACAGCCCGTTCAACCCGCGGCACTTCTATCTGAAGGCGTCGATTGCCGAACTCGCGGTCAACCTCGCGAAGCAGGGGCAACAGCAGGCGATCCACGTGATTCCGGATTACGACAATCCGGGCACGTATTTCGTCAGCGACGGCGGTCGCCGCGTGCGGGCGCTGAAGGAAGCGAACAAGGAGTCGGTCAAGGCGATCGTGATCGACGTGCCGATCGGCATCCAGAGCTACAAGCTCGGCTACGACCTCAACGTCCAGCGCGATTCGCAGACGGTGTTCGACAACGCCGTCGTGTGGCGCCGCTTCCTCGACGACAAGCATTTCCAGAGCCAGAAGGAGCTCTCCGAGCACCTCGGGCTCGACGAGTCGACGGTGGCCGTTGCGCTGTCGATCGGCAAGCTGCCGGAAGCGATCATGCAGGAAATGGTCGCGCGTCCCGACCGCTTCGGTTCGAACATGGCGTATCAGGTCGGCCGCTATCACAATGCGCGCGGGACCGAGGCGACGCTGCGGCTGATCAACAAGATCGTGTCGGACGATCTCAGCACGCGCCAGGTGTCGGACATCGTCAAGGGCCGCGTCGCGGCGCAGGAAACGCCGAAGGCCGCGGGCCGCCAGCGCTATGCGCAGCGTCTCGAGATCAAGCTCGGCGGCAAGTCGGTTGGCGACCTGAAGTCGTATGGCGAGGATCGCATCGAGTTGCGCCTGCGCGGCCTCCCGAAGGACAAGCGCGACGCGATTCTCGAGCAGCTCGAGCGGATGCTGTTGTCGGAGTGATGGAAACGGCCGGCAGGGCTTGGTGAGGACGCCGGGCCCGCCCGATCGAGGGTCGGGGCCGGCGGCGGCCCGTCAGCGGGCCTGAGCGGGCCTCAGGCGGCCCGCGACTGGTTCAGCGTGAACGACAGCAGGTCGCCGTCCGTCGGCTCGCCCCAGGTCTTCTGGGCCAGCCAGTCGAAAAAGGCCGTCTCGGCCAGCTTGGAATCGAGGCCGCGCTTGCGCCAGTCGTCGCGCAGATGCGAGCCCATCGTCGGCAGCGCCTCCGCTTCGAACGATTCGCGCGCCACTTCGCGCTCCGCGTCGCCCTGCTCTTCGTACAACACCTTCGCTTCCTTGCGGCGGAACGCCGAGAACTCGCTCAGCAGGCGCGCCTTCAGGTCGTCAGGCTGGGCCGCCGCGACCTTCGCGGACGGCGTGCCGGCCGGCAGCGCATCGACCGACTCGACCGGCGGCGCATACCCCTTCTTCAGCGCATCCTTGAACAACGCCGGCGCGCTGCGCACCGGCGGCAGCGTCGTGCTGCGCATCCGCTGTTCGGTCATCTGCAGTGCGGCGCGAATCCGGTTCTCCTCGCTGTCCGCATAGAGCGTCTGCGCTTCCTTCAGCGGGATCCCGAGCTTCACCATCCGGTCGACCAGCGTGCTGTCGAACACGTTCGGGTGTTCGTCGAGCGCGAGCATCGGCTGCTTGCGCTCGGTCACGCGGAACTGGATCTCGGCCACCCGGCGTCCTTCGCGGTGCTCGATCAGCTCGACGAAGATGTTGGTGACCGCGTTGACTTCCGCGATCGCGGGGCGCAGGTAGTCGCGCTTGAAGTACTTGTACTCGCGCTTCGCCTCGTCGCCGGCTTCCGTATCGGGCGTACCCGACAGGATCGGCCGCCACCATTCCCACGGCTCGCGCATCGTCAGGTGGCTCGGGTTCGTCAGGTAGCGCACGCAGATCTCGTACAGTGCGAGACCCGCGCTGCTGCGCAGCTGGCTCTGGAACTGCAGGCTCAGGCGCGCGTACTGGACCGGGTCGAGCAGTTTCTTCTTGATCTTCGGCGCGAACGAGAATTCGACCCACACGCGGCGGGTCGTCGGATCCTCGAGAATTTCGGCGTCGGCGATCAGCGTCGAGATCCCCCACTTGCGGCCAGGCTTCTGGCTCGACGTCCCCGTGCTCCATTCGACCTGCACCGACACCATGCGGCGCAGGTGTTCCTTCACCAGTGCGGTGTCGTTCGAATCGAAAGCGGAGTTGGCAACGATGTCCGACAGCAGCGCGCGGTAGGTATCGCCCGAGTCGTCGGCCTGCTGCGCGACGGCCAGCAGGACATTGAACAGCTTGCGAGTGAGGAGCGTGATCTTGCCGCTTTTCGGCTGAATGGCAATCGCCTCGACGGCCTTGCGCAATTCGGCGGAACTGGCACTCACCACATCCACATCGGTTTTCTTGGCGCGCTTCGTCGTGGCCATACGTCGGGTCGGAGGTGAAGTTTCCCGGAAGGATAGCGCCTGCGGTGATGTGCGTCCAGAACGACATGCTCACCATAGCCGGTGAAGCACGCGTGCAAAACAGCACTCACCCCAGCGACTCCCGAAAACCCTCACCGGTCGGTCATTGCGGCGTTCCGGACTCTTCCAGACGTGCCGCGGGATGCGCGGATTCACAGAATTTCACCTGTGCTCGACACGTGCGGAATTCGCTCCCGTATCGGCTCACCTTTCGATTTGTCGTAATTTTGCGACTTCACGGCCGGGGGTTCGGCACAGGGTTGCGATTGCCTTGCACCCTGCGTTCCGGATCGCCTCGCGGCGGCCTGTATGCATGTACAGGCGCGGCTCGCGGGAAGATCGGAATCGGGTCCGGCGTTCGACACGGCGCCGTCGAAACCGGCTCGTGCGGCCCGATCGGGCCTGATTTGCAGGTCCGGGCGCGCATTGTACAGCGGCCCAATCGGATCAGGTCCCGAAAATACTCACCTTGAGCACAGCTTGTTCTTTTACCTGGATGCCGACGAAGGCCCGACTCACGCGGGATTGACCGGTACCGCCTCCCGAAAACGCTCACCTTGCCAAAAAAAGGCTGTGCGTCGACAGGCACGGGAATGGCTCCCGAAAAACCTCACCGTAACCACCGCGGTATCAAAAACCTCAATGCGTTCCGATACTTATGCACAGAAGGCATTTGGCTGTGCGCGGTAGATGTCCCCCGAAAAGCCTCACCTTTCGGCGGGAATCCTTCATACGACGACCCTGGGTCCGCCCCCGAAAAATCTCACCTGTGCCAAAAAGTGGCACAGCAAAAACGAGATTTCTTCCAGTCCTGGCGGGCTTTTCGGCGAATTCGGCCGCTCAAGGGTCCCGAAAAGCCTCACCTTTGCCCATTTTTCGGGCAAATTCCATTCCCGAAAAGTCTCACCTGTGAGCGAGCGCACAGCCTGTGATCCATGCCCCGAAAAAGCTCACCTCAGCGGGATCAGGGCAGGAAAACCCGGATTTCCCTCCCGAAAAACCTCACCTTTAGGGCATCACGAGCCCCTGAACGCACTTTTGCTGTGCAAAATGGCGCTCGGTTCCCGGAAATCCTCACAGCAAAATCTCGCGGAGTCCCGTGAAACCTCACCTTTCGCCCAAACTGCCTAAAAGATGGGCAGAATCGGGGCGCAAAGAAGGTCCCGCAAATTCTCACCTGTGTCTGCACAGGCAGAAAACTGTGCAGTCAGGCAGCGCGCGGGTTCTGTGGCTGTGCGGCCCCGAAAACGCTCACCTTTGGGAAATCTCGTGTTTCACTGTGATCCCGAATCCGCTCACGACCTTTCCTGCAACGGCTCACGCTGCTCCCTGAACCCCATCACGTCAGCTCCCGCAGACGATCACCTTGGCTCCCGTAAAACTTCACCTTGTCGGCTGGAAAGCCTTGCTACATAAGGCTGTGCCGTGGCGTTAACGTTTTTAACTAAGGGTTCAAGGGTGTTTACTTCTAATACTCTCAAGACATCGGCTGACGAGTTTTCCACAGACACCCCAACCCCTGAACACCCGCCGGCAAACGGATCCGTCGGCATGTGAAACAAATGCCCAAATTCGGGGTCCGCTGGAAAATGCTTGTACAACAAAGACTTAGCTGCTTTTCTTCGCTTTGTTTCACGGAATCCCGAACCACATTCGTCCGGATAGGCTCACAGACCCGCTTTCTGTGCATTACGACGTAAATTCACCACGCCTGCACAAAATTGGTATCAGGAAATACGTATTTCGTTATGATTGCCACACTTCAATGTTTGTGAGTCTGGTCATGACCCTGGATGAAATGCGCCAAGTCATTCGCGACGAACTGGAATCGCTGCGTGCCAGCGGTGCACGTCGTCAGGAATTGTCGCTGCATGCATGCAAGCGGTTGTTCTTCGATCTCGGCATCCGGCCATCGGCCGCCAATGTCCGCGATCTCACCCAGACCGGCAGCGCCAGCGACATTCCGAAAGACATCGATCATTTCTGGGAGCGCATCCGTTCCGCGTCCAAGATTCGGCTCGATGGTGCGGCGATCCCGAAGGCCGTCGAGGAAAAAGCCGGTGCATTGCTCGGCGCACTCTATGAAGAAGCGCTGAAAGCCGCGCGCGACAGCCTCGATGGCGATCGTGAACAGGTTCGCGCCGGGATGGCCGACGCCGAACGGCGGTTGCGCGACGCAACCATCCGCCAGCAGACGCTGGAAGAGGCGCTCGCCCGCGGCGAAACCCGGAACGAGCAACTGCAGGCCCGCGTGACCGAACTCGAAGTTCAACTCGTGTCGCAATCGACGCACGGTTCGGCAAGCGAAGCCACGTTGCTCACCACAATCGCCCGACTGGAAAAGGAACTGGCCGCGGCGGCGGCCCGCATCGACACCGAGCAGGCGCAAAACGCTGCGTTGCGCGACCGTATCGATGCATTGCAGGCCGAATTGCAGCAGCGCACCGAGCACTACGCGCAGCAAATCAAGGACGCCGTGGCCGAAGCCGAACGCCGCGTCAAGCCGATGCTGGTCGAGCTGGACTCGTTGCGCAGCATGGCGTCGAGCTATCAGAGCGGGTTACGCGACGTTCAGCGCAAGGAATTCGATTTTCTGCAGCAACTGAGTTCGGCCAAGGCCCGCGCGGACCGGCTCGAAGAACAGCTGCGCACCCAGGGCGATGAGCTGGAACGCGCGACTCGCGACGCGAATGCGCTCCGCGCGAGCCGAGGAATGAATCCGGAAATCGCCGCGCTGATCCGGCGCCTGGCGGATGCCGGGCAGCTGGATGCGGAAGCGTTTTCCGCGATCGGCACGGCACTGGATCAGGACATTCCGGTGCCGGCCGAGTGCCCGCATTGCGACGGGGAGCCCGAGCTGTCACACAGCGAAGAAGGGTTTGAAGTGGCGTGCCCGGAATGCGAACACGCGTCGGGCGCATGGCCGTCCCGGTTCGAAGCCGTCGCGCGTTTTGCGCGTTCCTGACCCGAAGATCGGCAGCGCTTGCACAGGTGAGAGGATCCGGGACGCTTGAGGTGAGGTTTTTCGGGAGCTGTGAAACGGTGAGGCTGCGTCACGCAAGGCTGCTCACGGATCGTGTCGCGTGAGCAGCCGTTTCCGGATCAGTGAGTTTCGTCGCTGTCGGTTGCGTCACCGTTGTGCGCGGCCAGGCCATCGCGCCAGTTTTTCCACGCGCGATGCAGGCGGTTCGACGAGACCGGCCGCATGAAGCCCAGCCATTTACCCACGCGCTCGGGTGGCACATCGTGTTCGAACAGTTCGGCCGCATAGGTATTGCGCAGCGTTTGCGGGCTCGCACGCGCGGTGCGCGATGACGTGAGCCCCGCCGATTCGACGATCGCGTCGATCGCGCGCAGCATCGTCGCCTTGTGCATCGGCCGCCCGGCGTGCGATGCCGGGAACACGAGTTCTCCGGGGATGTCCTGGCGCTTGCGTTCGGTGAGCCATGCCTCGAGCAGCGCGATCGCAAACGACGCCAGATGGGTTTCGCGCGCGTAATCCGGATGCGCCGCCTCGATCCGCAGCGACGTGCCGCTCGTATTGATGCAACTAATCGTAAGTGCCCGCGCTTCGCCGGTCTTGATGCCGGCGCCGAGAAACGCGGCGACGAGCGCCCGGTCGCGCCGTTCTTTCCAGTACGCGGAACCCGATACGCCGATCGGCGAAAACAGATAGGCGAGCAACGTCGCGCGCTCGGCCGGGGTGAGGAAGCCGGTCGGCTCGTTGTCGCGTGCCTTGCGCCAGTTCGCTTCGCCATCCTGAGCAATGAAGCGGGCCGGGTTCGTCGATGCGTATTCGGTGCGCCGGATGTGGTCGAGCACACGCTCGATCAGGCGCAGATAGCGCATGCGCTGCGTTTTCCTGATCGGCAGCTCGCCGACGAAGTTGGCGATGGTTGCCGTGTCGACCGTTGCCAGATTCTTTTGATGTGCACGCATCCACGTGAGAAAGGCGCCCCATTGCGCGCGATAGACGTCGGCCGACGAGCGACGATAGTCCTGCATCGCAAGCCATGCGTCGAACGCGGCTTCGGGCGAGACGATCCAGTCGGATGCACCGCGGTCGAACAGATCCGGTTCTTCCGGGCGTGTGGCGGTGCCGGGCGAGGTGGGAAGGGACATGGTATTTATTCCGTTAGTTGCGTATATGGTAGCCCTTTCCGCAACGTCTCGGGCAGCGGAGGCTGGACCGGCCGCCGTGCCCAACGGCCGGGGCTCGGCCATCAGTCGCCCCACGCCTTGGACGGACGATGAGCACGCTCGCGAGGCGCCGTGTCGTGCGACGCGGCCGCGGCCGCGGCTTCATACGCGAGGACCGCGAACGAAAAGACGGCGGGCAGCGCATTCGAGCGCCCGAAGTCGATGGGGTCGTCCGTTTCGGGAAACGTCATGTCCGACGGTCGTTCGAACAGTTGACGCATGCCGGCTTCGTGCCGGCTGGCAAAGCCGAGGTCGGCGAGCGCCTCGGCTTCGATCGCGTGCAGCAGGCGCCACGTGAGCGGCACGCGCTGGCGGATGTAGCGCCCGGCGATATGTCGGACGATCAGTTCGAGATCGTGCGCGGCAGCCTTGAAGCTGAGCGCGGCCAAATCTTGTTCTTCTGTCATTGCAGGCTCCTGTCGACCGGGGCGGGCGCCTCGGTGCGCCGGCTCCGGCCCGTGCATGGCGGAATGTCCGTATACTGTACAAACATACAGTGTTTTCCGCAACTGGCCTGCATGGCCTGTTGGCCGGCTATCCGTGCCGTCAGCGATGGATCACGATCAGCAGTGCCCGCGCTTCGGCCTTGCCGGGGTTGCGGATCGCGTGCGGCTCGTCGGCCGGGTAGCGTGCGGTGTCGCCCACTTTCAGGCGCCGGCTGGCCGCGGCGGCTTCGATTTCCATCGCGCCCTGCAGCACGGTGAGGTGCTCGCGCGTGCCGGGTTCGTGTGCGTTCGATACCAATGCACCGCCGCCCGGCAGCGTCAGTTCGTACCACTCGAACTTGCCGGCGAGGTCGATCGGGCCCCATACACGCAGCTGGTACCGGCCGTCGTGGCCGGCGAGCGTCGGAATGTCGTGCGGGCCGTCCACACGGATCGTCTCGGGCGCCTTCGGCTGCGAGAACAATTCGTCGAGCGTGATGCCGAGCGCATTCGTCAGCCGCCACGCGACGGCGATCGTCGGGTTGGCCTTGTCGCGTTCGATCTCGGAGAGCATCGATTTCGATACGCCGGCCGCGCGCGACAGGTCGTCGAGCGTCAGCTTGCGCTCGTTGCGCAGCCGCTGGATCTGTTCGCCGACACGCGGCGGTGTCGCGGCCGGCGGCTGCGGTGCGGCACCGGCAGGCGTGCGCCGCGATCCGGGGGAACTTGCCATTTGGATTCCGTTCGCTTAGAGTTGTTCGATATTTCGAATTCTAGTTCGGAATATCGGATAAATGCGGTCAACCGAACGACCGACTATAACAGTAGCAGGCCGTTGCGCCGCCGCCACGAGCGGTGCGCTGCGGAATGCGAATCCCTGTCAGGAGCTTTGCGATGCGTGATGCCTTTCTCGCCCAGGTGCGCGGGACGCTCGACCAGATCCGCGCGGACGGTTTTTACAAGACCGAGCGCGAGATCGCGAGTCCCCAGGCGGCGGCCGTGACGCTCGCCGGCGGTGCCGGCGTGCTCAATTTCTGCGCGAACAACTATCTGGGTCTGGCGAACGATCCGCGCCTGATCGATGCGGCGAAGGCCGGCCTCGACCAGGACGGCTTCGGCATGGCATCGGTGCGCTTCATTTGCGGCACGCAAACCGTCCACAAGCAACTGGAACGCGCGCTGGCCGCGTTTCTCGGCACCGAGGACAGCATCCTCTATTCGAGCTGCTTCGACGCGAACGGCGGGCTGTTCGAGACGCTGCTCGACGAGAACGACGCGATCATCAGCGACGAGCTGAACCACGCGAGCATCATCGACGGCATTCGCCTCTGCAAGGCGAAGCGCTTCCGCTACAAGAACAACGACCTGGCCGACCTCGAGGCGAAGCTCAAGGAAGCCGACGCGGCGGGCGCGCGCCACAAGCTGATCGCGACCGACGGCGTGTTCTCGATGGACGGCATCATCGCCGACCTGAAAGGCATCTGCGATCTCGCCGATCGCTACGGCGCGCTCGTGATGGTCGACGATTCGCACGCGGTCGGCTTCATCGGCGCGCACGGCCGCGGCACGCCCGAGCACTGCGGCGTCGAAGGCCGCGTCGACATCATCACGGGCACGCTCGGCAAGGCGCTCGGCGGCGCATCGGGCGGTTATGTCGCCGCGCGTCGCGAGGTGATCGAACTGCTGCGCCAGCGCTCGCGTCCGTACCTGTTCTCGAACACGCTCACACCGAGCATTGCCGCGGCATCGCTGAAGGTGCTGGAACTGCTCGGCAGCGACGAAGGCGCGAAGCTGCGCGCGCGCGTGCGCGAGAACGGCGTGCGTTTCCGCCAGCAGATGACCGAAGCGGGCTTCACGCTCGTCCCCGGCGCGCATCCGATCATCCCGGTGATGCTCGGCGACGCGCAGCTCGCGACGAACATGGCCGACAAGTTGCTCGGTGAAGGCGTCTACGTGATCGGCTTTTCGTTCCCGGTCGTGCCGCGTGGCCGCGCGCGCATCCGTACGCAGATGAGCGCCGCGCATACGCCCGAGCAGATCGACCAGACGGTCGCCGCGTTCGTGCGCGTCGGCCAGTCGCTCGGCATCATCTGACGGAGGCGCGACCATGAAAGCACTGGCAAAGCTCGAACGCGGCCCCGGTCTCACGCTCACGCGCGTGAAGCGTCCGGAAGTCGGCCACAACGACGTGCTGATCAAGATCCGCCGCACGGCGATCTGCGGCACCGATATCCATATCTGGAAGTGGGACGACTGGGCGCAGAAGACGATCCCCGTGCCGATGCACGTCGGTCACGAATACGTCGGGGAGATCGTCGAGATGGGGCAGGAAGTGCGCGGCTTCGCGATCGGCGATCGCGTGTCCGGCGAAGGGCACATCACGTGCGGCTTCTGCCGCAACTGCCGCGCGGGGCGCCGGCATCTGTGCCGCAACACGGTCGGCGTCGGCGTGAACCGCGAAGGCGCGTTCGCCGAGTATCTGGCGATTCCGGCGTTCAACGCGTTCAAGATTCCGCCGGAGATCTCCGACGATCTCGCGTCGATCTTCGATCCGTTCGGCAACGCGACGCATACGGCGCTGTCGTTCAACCTCGTCGGCGAAGACGTGCTGATCACCGGCGCGGGCCCGATCGGCATCATGGCCGTCGCGATCGCGAAGCACGTCGGCGCGCGCAACGTCGTGATCACCGACATCAACGACTACCGGCTGGAACTCGCCCGCAAGATGGGGGCGACGCGTGCGGTCAACGTCGCACGCGAGTCGCTGCGCGACGTGATGGCCGACCTGCACATGACCGAAGGCTTCGACGTCGGTCTCGAGATGTCGGGCGTGCCGAGCGCGTTCACGAGCATGCTCGAGGCGATGAACCACGGCGGCAAGGTCGCGCTGCTCGGCATCCCGCCCGCGCAGACGGCGATCGACTGGAACCAGGTGATCTTCAAGGGGCTCGAGATCAAGGGCATCTATGGCCGCGAGATGTTCGAGACCTGGTACAAGATGGTCGCGATGCTGCAGAGCGGCCTCGACCTGTCGCCGATCATCACGCATCGCTTCGCGGCCGACGATTACGAGCAAGGCTTCGCCGCGATGCTGTCCGGCGAAAGCGGCAAGGTGATTCTCGACTGGACGGCCTGAGTCGAGTATCGAGACGGGGCAGGCGGCGCGTTTGCCGCCTGCCCCGCTTTCGTTGACATGCACATGGTCGGCATCGACGTGCGTGATTCAACGCTTGAGGTGAGACTATTCGGGAGCTGTGTTTGCGGGCGCGAATCGCACGTCGGTGACTTGCGATTGCCCGTTCGCTTCACCTGTCAGCCTCTGCTTCGCTTCTTCCGTTTACGCCGTTCGGCGCCTGCCCGCCCTTTCCACGTGCTTCCCTGCTTCGCTCGCCGAGCGCTCGTTCGCGATGCGCCACCTGCGAGGCCGAATCGAATCGCGCCATCAACCGTGAGCCTGCGAACGTCGTTGCGACTCACTCATACGCGTCGCGCACGGCGTTCGACGGTGCGCGGGTCGCTACCTGCTTCCTTCACCCTTCAACCATCGCGGTTCGAGCTGAAGATTCAGCACGACGAGCCAGCGTTTCGGGCATTGCGGCGCAACGTCAACGGGATCGCCGTGTGCACCGGGAACGGTGACGAACCCGTGCTGCGCCGCGTACCGATACGCGCGCAGGGCATCCGCCTGCAGCCAGAAGCTGACGAGCGCGCACGTCACGAAACGGAACAGCAGCACCGTTGCGGCGTCCGGCGCGAAACCGGCCGCGACCAGCAGGCGGTCGAACGCGAACGTCAGCACATGCGCAACCGCGATCGTGACGATCGTCAGCTTCATCACGCCGCGCAGCCGCAGCGCAGCACGCACGCGCGCCTGGCGGACGTCGAGCGGTGCGCGATCGTTGCCGCCGTCGCGTTTCGGCACGTCGTGTTTCATGACGCGGCACCTGCTTGCCGCACGACGACGCGGCCGACGAGCCGCTTCGCATAAGCCGCATGAGCGCGCGCGGGGCGCGCGGATTCCGGTCGCTGCATGATGTCCTTGTGCCCAGACAGGGTGACCGAAGTGTAGTGAGCGCCCCGTATCGCCTTCAAGAAAAAATGTCGTAAACGCGCGCCGTCAGGCCGCGCTTCAGCCCTTTCGCCGACAGGGCTTTTTCACACGGGGGTTGACGATGGAGAACGATCGTTCTACCGTAAACGCATGAACCCATCTCACGACTCCTCCGGCGAACCGGGTGTTCGCGACCGGCTGCTCGACGCGGCCGAAGCGCTGATCTATTCGGGCGGCATCCACGCAACGGGCATCGATGCGATCGTCAAGCGATCCGGCGCGGCACGCAAGAGCGTTTATTCGCATTTCGAATCGAAAGAGGCGCTGGTGGTCGCCGCCCTCGAACGCCGCGACGAGCGCTGGATGCGCTGGTTCGTCGATGCCACGCAGGCACGCGGCAAGGCGCCGCGCGCGCAGCTGCTCGGCATGTTCGACGTGCTGCGCGACTGGTTCGGGCAGCCCGACTTTCACGGCTGCGCGTTCCTGAATACGTCGGGCGAAATCCCCGACGCCGACGATCCCGTGCGTGTCGTCGCGCGCGAGCACAAGGCACGGCTGCTGGCATTCGTGCGCGCGTGCTTCGATGCGTACGCCGACGAAGCCGGCATCGAGCGCCGCGGGCTCGCCCGCCTCGCGCGCCAGTGGCTCGTGCTGATCGATGGCGCGATCGGCGTGGCGCTCGTCAGCGGCGATGCAAACGTCGCGCGCGATGCGCGCGCGACGGCTGAACTGCTGCTCGATACCGTGTCGCGGTAGCCGACGCAGCGAATTCGAACCGGCTGCGTTCGTTCGCGGCCAGAACCTGAACAGGAGCAACCCATGTCCGCTTCCCCCGAAGTCCGCCCGCCCGTTCCGCCCTTCACGCTCGAAACGGCACGCCAGAAGGTGCGCGCCGCCGAGGACGCGTGGAATACGCGCGACCCGCAACGCGTGTCGCTCGCCTATACGCCGCAAAGCCGATGGCGCAATCGCGCGGAGTTCGTGACGGGCCGCGACGAGATCGTCGGGCTGTTGCAGCGGAAGTGGACGCGCGAACTCGACTACCGGCTGATCAAGGAGCTGTGGGCGTTCGACGGCAATCGCATCGCGGTGCGTTTTGCGTACGAATGGCGCGACGACGCGGGCAACTGGTTCCGCTCGTACGGCAACGAGAACTGGGAGTTCGACGAGAACGGCCTGATGGCGCATCGTCATGCGAGCATCAATGATCTGCCGATTCGCGAGGCGGATCGGCTTTATCACTGGCCGCTCGGCCGTCGCCCGGACGATCATCCGGGGCTGTCCGACCTCGGGCTGTGAGATGCGTGTCGACTCGGCGGAACGCCGCACGCCTCGCCGAGGTTCAATGGTGAGGAAATTCGGGAGTCGATGCGCTGAGGTGAGATTATTCGGGAGGAGATGAAATGTCGCGTCGGACTGTGTACTTCGCGCAGATCGACGCGACATGGCGCGGGTGACGCAGGCACGTCGACGCGCATCGGTGTGTTCCGCCGCGTGATGCATCTCACCGGGTCAGGCATCGCCGATCGGTGTGCGCGCGCGTGACGTGCCACTCACCGATCGGATCGACTTCGTTGCGCACGCGTCCGGCGAGGCTGCACGAGTGCGCGAACGCATCGCGTGTTGCTCACCGCGCACGGATGCACGAAGTGCTGCCCGGCCCGCGCCGGGCATGACCGTCAGCCCGCGATCCGCGCGGCGATCGCCTCACCCACGGCCTGCGTTCCTGCGTCACCGCCGAGATCGCGCGTACGCGGCCCGGTGCGCAGCACATCCTCGATCGCGGCGACGATCGCGTCGTGTGCTTCGCGTTCGCGGCCCGCGCCGTTACCGAGAAAATCGAGCATCATCGCGGCCGACCAGATCATCGCGACCGGGTTCGCGATGTATTGCCCCGTGATGTCGGGCGCGGAACCGTGCACGGGTTCGAACAGCGACGGGAACGTGCGGTCCGGGTTCAGGTTCGCCGACGGCGCGATGCCGATCGTGCCCGTGCAGGCCGGCCCGAGATCCGACAGGATGTCGCCGAACAGGTTCGATGCGAC
The DNA here is from genome assembly GCF_017104685.1 of Burkholderia sp. Tr-20355. NCBI lineage: Bacteria > Pseudomonadati > Pseudomonadota > Betaproteobacteria > Burkholderiales > Burkholderiaceae > Burkholderia > Burkholderia sp. Tr-20355. The sequence continues at coordinate 28,039 of NZ_JAAGPK010000095.1, forward strand.
GACGACGTCGAAGCGGTCCGGCTGCAGCACGAAGCGCGCGCACAGGATGTCGATGTGCTGCTTGTCGACGGCGATCTCCGGATAGCGTTCGGCCATGTCGGCCGCGCGCGCATCCCACCATGGCATGCTGATCGCGATGCCGTTGCTCTTCGTCGCGACGGTGAGGCGCTTCGCGCGCCGCTGCGCGAGCTCGAATGCGAATTTCAGCACGCGTTCGGTGCCGTGCCGCGTGAAGATCGATTGCTGCATCACGACTTCGCGATCGGTGCCTTCGAACATCGTGCCGCCGACCGACGAATATTCGCCCTCGGTGTTCTCGCGCACGATCATGAAGTCGATGTCGCCCGGGCGGCGGCCGGCGAGCGGCGACGGCACGCCGTCGAACAGGCGCGCGGGCCGCAGGTTGATGTACTGGTCGAATTCGCGGCGGAATTTCAGCAGCGAGCCCCACAGCGAGATGTGATCGGGCACCGTTGCGGGCCAGCCGACCGCGCCGAACAGGATCGCGTCCATGCCCGACAGCTGCGCCTTCCAGTCGTCCGGCATCATCTTGCCGTGCTGCGCGTAGTAGTCGCAGCTCGCCCAGTCGATCTCGACGAAGTCGAAGCGGATGCCGAAGCGCGCGGTCACGGCCGCGAGCGCACGCAGGCCCTCGGGCATCACTTCGCGGCCGATGCCGTCGCCGGGAATCACGGCAATTCTGTAAGTCCTGTCGGTCATGCAAATCTCCTTGGCTGGTCGGCCGGCTGCCGAGGGAGGCGGCGGCCCGTCACGTCATTCTATTTATTTCCATTCGGATTAGAATCGTGTGAAAGGTTAATCGACTTTCCACGAATCGTGAACAAATCACCGAATCTCGACGACCTGCGCGTGTTCAGCCTGGTCGTCCGCCTGACGAGCTTCAGCGCGGCCGCCGAGCAGCTCGCGGTGTCGCCCGCGTACGTCAGCAAGCGCATCGCGCTGCTCGAGGCGCAGCTCGGTACGCGCCTGCTGCATCGCTCGACGCGCCGCGTGACGGTTACGGAAGCCGGCGAACGCGTGTTCGCGCGTGCCGAGAAGATTCTGGACGACGTCGATCATCTCGTCGAGGACGTGTCGACCACGCGCACGGTGCCGCGCGGCACGCTGCGCATCTCGAGCAGCTTCGGTTTCGGCCGGCATGTCGTCGCGCCGGCGCTGCTCGACTTCAGCGCGCGCTACCCGCAACTGAACGTGCGGCTCGATCTGTTCGACCGGCTCGTCGATGTCGCGGGCGAAGGCTACGACCTCGACGTGCGCATCGGCGACGAGATCGCCGATCACCTGATCGCGCGCCGCCTCGCCGCGAACCATCGCGTGCTGTGCGCGTCGCCCGACTATCTCGCACGACGCGGCACGCCGCGCTCGCTCGCGGATCTCGCGTCGCACGACTGTCTGGCGATCAAGGAGCGCGATCATCCGTTGGGTGTATGGCGACTGAACGTGCGCGGCGAGACGGTCACGGTGAAGGTCGGCGGCGCACTGTCGACGAACCACGGCGAGGTGGCCGTGCAATGGGCGCTTGCCGGGCGCGGGATCGTGTTGCGCTCGATCTGGGAGGCCGCGCCGCTGATCGAACGCGGTGAACTGTGTCGTGTGCTGCCGGACGCCATTCAGCCCGCGAACATCTGGGCCGTGTATCCGGAACGTGTGGCGGCGTCGGCGAAGGTGCGCGTGTGCGTGGATTTTCTGGCGGAGACGCTGGCCGACCTGAATGCCGCGGCGGGTGGCGACACGGCCTGAAATCGGCGAAAGGTGAGCTTTTACGGGGGGGCGTGCGCAGGCACCGGCGCAGCGCTGGATGCGACGCCGATCGGCCTGGCAGGCAGGCCTTCGACGATGCCCGCGAGCGAATCACGCTGCGCTCGACGCACCGAGCATCAGGTCGAGATTCTGTACGGCTGCACCGGATGCCCCTTTGCCGAGATTGTCGAACACGGCGGACAGCAGCACCTGACCGTGATCCTCGTTGACGAATACGCCGAGCCGCAGGTCATTGGTGCCGTTCAGCGCTTGCGGATCGAGATGCGTGATCGCGCGCGCATCGGCAAGCGGCGTGACGTCGACGTGACGCGTGCCGGCGTAATGGTGCGCGAGACACGCATGCAATCGCTCACCGGTCACGCCGGCCGGCAGCAGGCGCAGTTCGATCGGTATGGTGAGCACGATGCCTTGCCGGTAGGCACCGTAGGCCGGCACGAAGAACGGGCGGTGCGCGAGTCCGGCATGCAGCCGGATCTCGGGCGCATGCTTGTGCTCGAGTGCCAGGCCGTACACCTGCAGCGGCCGCCCGCGTGCGGCGGCATCACCCGATTCGAATGCTTCGACGGCCGCCCGTCCGCCTCCCGAGTAACCGGAAACCGCATGAATGCTCACCGGGTAGTCGCGCGGCAGCAGGCCGGCCTGTTGCAGCGGGCGAAGCAGGCCGATCGCGCCTGTCGGATAGCAGCCCGGATTGGTGACGCGCTTTGCGTGCGCGATGTGCTGCGCGTGTCCGTCGGCCATCTCGGGAAAGCCGTAGACCCATTCGGGCTGCGTGCGGTGAGCGGAACTCGCATCGATCACGCGCACCGCCGGGTTCCGGATGAAACCGACCGCCTCGCGCGCGGCCGCATCGGGCAGGCACAGGATCGCGATGTCGCACGCGTTGAGCGCGTCGGCGCGGCGTACGGGGTCCTTGCGTTCGGCAGCCGGCAGCGTGAGCAGCCGCACGTCGGCGCGGTCGCGCAAGCGCTCGTGAATCAGCAGTCCGGTCGTGCCCTGGTCGCCGTCGATGAAGACAGTGGGAAAGCGCATGATGGTCGTGTTCCTCGCGTTCGGTCGTCGGGGGAAAGCCGTATCGTCCATCGAACGCCTAGAATAGGAAAAGTTGAATTTACTGACTATCCGATTCAGCTTTCCTGAACGAGAGGTGCTTGATGCGCGAGATCAGTCTCGATCGCCTGCGTACGCTGGTCGCGATTGCCGACCAGGGATCCTTCGTCGCGGCGGCGCAATGGCTTCATCTCGCGCCGCCGACCGTCAGTCTTCATATCGCCGAGCTGGAAAGCCGCGTCGGCGCGCCGCTGCTGTCCCGCACGCGCGGAAACGTGCGGCCGTCGACGATCGGTGAAGTGCTGGTGGAGCGGGCGCGGCGTCTGCTGGCCGAGGTCGAGGCCACGCTGGACGACGTGCAGCGACAGGTGCAGGGGCTGACCGGGCGGGTACGCCTCGGCGCATCGACCGGGGCGATCGCGCACCTGTTGCCGCAGGCGGTGGCGCGGCTGCGCGAACAGCATCCGGATATCGACGTCCAGATCGCGGTGCTCACGTCGCAGGACACGCTGGCGCGCATCGCGCAGGGCACGCTCGACGTCGGGCTGGTGGCGCTGCCGCAGGCGCCGGTCGCGGGGCTGTCGATCCGCGCATGGCGGCGCGATCCGGTGATGGCCTTCCTGCCCGCGGACTGGCGGCTTCCGGCGCGTGTGACGCCGGCCTATCTGGCGGCGCGTCCGCTGATTCTCAACGATGCGACCACGCGCCTGTCACGGCTCACGACGGAATGGTTCGCGCTCGGGGGCCATCGGCCCGAGCCGCGGATCGAGCTCAACTACAACGATGCGATCAAGAGCCTGGTCGCCGCGGGTTATGGGGCGACGCTGCTGCCGCACGAGGCCGGGGCGCCGCTGCCGGATGCGCGCATCGTCATGCGGCCGCTGCGCCCGGCGTTGTGGCGCGAACTGGGTATTGCCCATCGGGCCGGCCCCGTCGAACGAGCGACGCAGCACGTGCTCGATGCGCTGCGGGCGGTCGGCGCGCGATAGCGGATCGCGGCGCGGTTGCCCGCGCGCGCCGGGCGCGCATTGTTCAGAGCCGGTTGTCCTTCGCGAGCATCAGCACGCGTGCCCAGCGCTGCGCGTCGCGCTTGTCCGTCATCGGCAGCTTCCATTCGCCGCGCCCGGCGTCGCGCACACGTACGACGAGATGCCAGCGGCCGCCGATCGGGGCAGCCTGGCAGCCGTCGAGCTGCGACAGCGTATAACGACCGTCGGCGCCGTCGTGCGACAGCCAGAGCAGCCCTTGCGTCGCGGACAGCCGCAACTCGCCCCACGCGCGATGCACGATGTGCGTCCAGCCGTCTTCCTTCGTATTCGGTGCGATGTCGCGGCGGCGCTTGATCCACCACGCGACCAGTGCGATCGCGATGGCGGCGGCGAGCACGGCGGCCGCGATCGCGACCGGCTGGCCGAACTGCGCGGCGATGACGTGAAACAGGTGAACCGCGCCCCATCCAATCGCGATGAGCGCGAACAGTGCAATGAAAATCGGCATGGTGAATCTGAAAGGAGAACGGCCCGGCGCATGCATCGCGCCGGGCCGCCGTACACGGCATTACCGGCGGCGGTGAATGTCGTGCGTGACGAAGCCCGCGTCGTTGTTGGGCAGCGCGAGGCCGTCCTTCACCGCGAGCGTCTTGCGGATGTCGTCGAGCCCCGCGGACCAATGGTCGCGCATCGTCGACAGACCGAACTGATAGTCCTTGTAGTGATGCTCGTACGCCTTCTGCTGGTAGATCAGGTGCTGGATGTTGTACTTCTTCCCGCTCGACATCGCTTCTGCCTCGACGCACCACGGGTCGTTCTTGCGCTGCTCTTCCGGCACTTGTTCGAGCACGTGACGCAGCACGTTGCGATAGCGCTGTTCGCGCTGCAGCGTGTCGGTGACGAAACGCGTACGGCTCGAATATTGCACGTCCTTCGTGCGTTCGGCGACGTCGGCCATCGTGCGCGGCAGCGGCCCGCGTGCGCTCCACAGATCGACCTGGAACGCGAGCGTGTCGCGGCGCGGCCGGGCGCGGAGCACTTCCATCAGCGGCGTGTTCGACACGACGCCGCCGTCCCAGTAATACTCGCCGTCGATCTCGACGGGCGGGAACGCGGGCGGCAGCGCACCGGACGCCATGAAGTGCTCGGGCGCGAGGCGGATGCGCGAGTTGTCGAAGTACACGAAGTTGCCGGTGCCGACGTTGACCGCGCCGACCGACACGCGCGTCTCGCCCGAATTGATCCGGTCGAAATCGCACAGTTTCAGCAGCGTCGTGCGCAGCGCCGACGTGTCGTACCAGCTGATTTTCTCGGGATGGTCGGACACGCCCGGCAGCGGCGGCGGAAAGCGCGGCACGAAGAAGCCTTGCTGGCCCTGCATCATCGCGCTGGCCGCCTGCGACGCCGTGAAGAACGTGCGGATCTGGTCGATGCTGTTGAACAGCGCGAATTCGAACGCGGCCGGAACCGTCGGAAAGAATGCCGGCTGGCAGATCGTTTCCCAGAACTCGCGCAGGCGCTCGACGCGATGCTCGGGCGCATTGCCGGCGATCAGCGCGGTGTTCAGCGCGCCGATCGAGATGCCCGCGATCCAGTCGAGCGGAACGCCCGCCTCATGCAGTCCTTCGAACACGCCGGCCTGGTACGCGCCGAGCGCGCCGCCGCCCTGCAGGACGAGCGCGATCGTTTCGTACGGCAGCGATCGCGCGGGGGCCGGCGCGCCGGCTTCGTGTTGCAGGTCCGCCGCATCGACGGCCTGCTTTTCCGTGCGGGCGTGCGGCTTCATTGCATGAACCAGCCGTGGCTGACGATGAACGATTGACCCGTGAGCGCGGCGCTCGGGAACGCCGACAGGAACAGCACCGTCTGCGCGACGTCCTGCACCGTCGTGAACACGCCGTCGACCGTGTTGC
>NZ_JAAGPK010000009.1:0-102321 GCF_017104685.1 Burkholderia sp. Tr-20355
TTGCCGGCCGACGCCGTAATCACGCCGCGCGCGAGCGCGTCCGCCGGAATGTGCGCCATCTTGTTGTACGCGCCGCGCAGCTTGAACGAGAACACCGGCTGGTTGTCCTCGCGCTTCAGGTAAACGGTGTTGTGCAAGCGGGCCGACAGATTGCGGGCCGGCTGGAGTTCGGTCTCGCGTGCGACGTCGTACACACGGGCCGTGAGGATTTTCTTGACGTAGTCGATCGGTGGTCGGGCCTGCTTGACAGGTGCGACGCAGGCGTCGGGCGAGCTGCGATACAAAGACACGGTCATTTCCTTTCGAGGGCGGGTTTGACATGCCCTGGGCGGAAATGAAAAACCCGCCTCAGGGGCGGGTTGTCGTCATTGAGCCGGATGCGCGCTAACCCACCATTCGAAGAATGGTGCGAATAATCAGCGCGATGGCGAATGTTCGGTGGCTCATGTCTTGAAGCATCAACCATTGCAGTGGCAGTTGTCAACCGTACGGAGCGAATGGGTGCCTGGGCCGATCGCCGACACTTCGCGCCGCGGTGCGCGCGTTACTTCGCCGCCAGCGCGCTCGCCACGCTTTTGTCGGTCCACGCGTTCTCTGCCACGCTCAGCTTCTGCGGAATCAGCTTCGCCGCATAAAACGCATCGGCCACCCCTTGCTGGACCGCGACGATCTTCTCGTCGACCGGCACCGCACCGAACGGCACGCGCTTGATCCACGTCTCGACGAGCGGCAGCGGCAGGCCGACCTTCGGCGCGATCAGCGCGGCGGTCTCCGACGGATGCCCGTTGACCCACAGGCCCGTTTCGCGCACCTGCTTCAGGATCGCGCCGACCACGTCCGCATGCCGTTGCGCGAAATCGCGCGTCGCTTCGTAGAAGTTGTTCGCCGGCGTCAGACCCGTGTAATCGGACAGCGTGCGAATCTTCAGCGAATTCTGCGCGGCCGCGTAGTACGGATCCCAGACTGCCCATGCATCGACGTTGCCGCTCTCGAACGCGGCGCGCGCGTCGGCCGGCGGCAGGTACACCGGGCGAATTTCGTCGTAGCGCACGCCGGCCTTCTTCAGCGCCTCGAGCAACAGGTAGTTCGCGCTCGAACCCTTCTGCAGCGCAACCTTCTTGCCGCGCAGGTCGCCGAGCGAACGGATCGGCGAATCGGCCTTCACGAATACCGCCTCGTTGTGCGGCGACGGCGGCTCCGCGCCGACGTACACGAAGCGCACGCCGGCCGCCTGCGCGAACACGGGCGGCGGCGCGCCGGTGTAGCCGAAATCGATGCTGTTCGCATTCAGCGCCTCGAGCAGTTGCGGGCCGGCCGGGAATTCGAACCATTGAACGTCGTAGCCGAGCGGCTTGAGGCGCGATTCGAGCGCGCCCTGCGCCTTGACGACCGACAACAGGCCGGCCTTCTGATAGCCGATGCGCACGACCTTGTCGGCGGCGCCTTGGGCGAAGCTGGACGTCGCGGCAAGCGCGACGAGTGTGACGGCGGCGGTGCGGGTGATCCAGCGGGTGAAACGAATCATCGAACGGACTCCATGCGAAACGTCTTCGGGGAGCGGCCGGTGCCGCTCGGTTGGAAGAATCGTCGCATGGGCGTTCGTGCCCGCAAACGAAGCATTGCCGATATGAATATGACGGCGGCGGTCCTATGCTTTGTCGCCGTCGCGTGCGGGATCGGATGTATCCGGCGCGCCGGACTGCCGCGCGGCTTCGTCGCTGAGCTTCTTGTCGAGGATCGTCGCGACGCGGCCGCCGAGATACGCGCCCGCCGCGGTTTCGAGCGCGCGGTTCGTCTCGCCTTCGACGAACACGGCCGCGAGCGGGCGCAGGCGCCAGATCGCGTCGACGAGTTCGGGCACGTCGGTGGCCGGCGGCAGCGTGCCGGCGTCGTAGCGGTCGAGCCGCTTCACGACGAGATCGACGAGCAGCCGCGCGATCGCGTCGAAGTGCGGCCGGGCGAGACTGATCACGTCGAGCAGCTCGCGCGGCGGAATGCCTTCCTTCGTCATCGCGGCCGCCGCCTCGAGCAGCGCGGGGCTCTTCGCGACGAACGACAGGCCGCGCCGTTCGAGCAGCCCGAGCTCGGTCACGCGCGACAGCTGCGTGGTCGCCTGCGGGCCGAACATCTGCGCGAGCGCGGCGAGCGAATAGGTCTTCGGCAACTCGTGCGACCAGCGGCCGCCGATCGCGTTTTCGAGGCCGAGGATCGAGCGCAGGTCGTGGCCCTCGTCGATCGCCTTGATCAGGTCCTGGATGTTCGACAGCGTGTAGCCGCGCGCGAGCAAATGGTTGATCAGCTTCAGGCGCGCGACGTGCGTATCGTCGTAGATGCCGACGCGCCCGCGTTTCTCCGGCGGCGCGAGCAAGCCGCGATCCTGGTACGCGCGGACGTTGCGCACGGTGGTGTCGGACACGCGCGCGAGTTCGTCGACCGTGTACTCGTTGCGGGAATCCGGCGCAGCCTCGTCGGGCGTGGAATGAGTCTGTTTTGACATGCGGGCATTCTAGCGCGACGCGGCGGGTCAGGGCGAGGCGGGGAGCGTGTGCGCGCCGCCGCCGAGCGGCCGTTGCAGCAGCGCCGTGTCGATCCAGCGGCCGTGCTTGAAACCGACCGCTTTCAGCACGCCGGCCGGTTCGAAGCCGAATGCGTGGTGCAGCGAGGTCGAGCCGCCGGTGCCGCCGTCGGCGATCACCGCGATCATCTGCCGCCACGGGCCTTGCTCGCAGCGCGCGATCAGCGCCGCGAGCAACGCGCGGCCGATCCCGCGCCCGCGCTGCGCATCGTCGATGTAGATCGAATCCTCGATCGCGAAGCGGTACGCGCTGCGCGTGCGGTACGGCGTGGCATACGCGTAGCCGGCCACGCGGCCGTCGCATTCCGCGACGAGATACGGCAGTCCTTGGCGCAGCACCGCGTCGCGACGCGCGCGCAGTTCGGCGACGTCGGGCGGCGTTTCCTCGAACGACGCGACGCTGTGGTGCACGTGGTGCGCATAGATCGCGTGGATCGCATCGAGGTCGGTGTCGACGGCGTCGCGAACGACGCAGGCAGGAGCAGTGGACATGGCGGAGGCGGCGGAGAAATGAAAACGTTACTATGCCGCTCGCCGTGCGGCTTGGCAAAGCTGTCGGGCAAATTACGGTGTCGGCTGTCTACAGCCGTCCGTCCGCCGCGTGAACCGCATCGGCGATCGCTTCGGCGACGCGCTGCACGCGCGGCGACCGGCGCACGTCCGGGTGAACGACGAGCCAGATCTCGCGCTCGATGTCGCAACGCGGGGCGTCGGTCAGCTCGACGAGCGGCGCAGCGACGCGGGCGGCCGGATCGTCGACGAGAAACCTAGGCAGCAGCGCGACGCCGGCCCCGGCGGCGCACGCGCGATGCTGCGCGGCGAGGTCGTTGGCGATGAACGCGAAACGGCGCCCGGCCGCGAAGCGTTCGAGCCATTGCTGCTGCGGCGTTTGCGCGAGCGCGTCGTCGTAGCCGACGAACGGCCAGGTGTCGGGCGGCGCGTCGGCCCATTCCGGTGCCGCGCACAGCGCGAAACGCATCGTGCCGAGCCGGCGCGCGGCGAGTCCCGGCTCGCTCGGCCGCGACAGCCGCACCGCGAGATCGGCCTCGCGCGCATACAGGTTCGCCGCATGCATCTCGCCCAGCAGGTCGATCCGCAGTGCCGGCCACGCACGCTGTGCCCGGGCCAGGCGCGGCGCGAGGAAATGGCTGGCGAACACGGGCGACGCCGACACGCGCACTACACCGTCGAGCGCCGCGGCCCCTTGCGCGGCGCGCGCGAATGCATGTGCGTCGGCTTCGAGGCGCGCGGCGTGTTCGGCGAGGTGCAGCCCTTCGTCGGTCGGCGGCCAGCCGCGCGGCAGCCGGTCGAACAGCCGGATCCCGAGCGCCGACTCCAGCGCGTCGATGCGCCGCGCGACCGTCGAGTGCTGGACCTGCAGCGCCCGCGCGGCGGCCGACAGGCTGCCGCCCCGCATCACCGCGAGGAAGTAGCGGACGTCGTCCCAGCTCATCGGCAGCGCGGATGCTGGGGCGGAATCCGGATCGGTCGAATTTTGCACAGTAAATGGGCGATTAACGTGAATTCCGCTCGATTATGCACGATGGGATGATCGCATCACATCATTCGAAAGCGAGGAACGTCATGACCCAGACTGCCCATGCCATCCGGATCGGGATCGACCGTTACGGCGACGCCGGCGTACTGCGCCGCGTCGATGCGCCCGTCGCGCCGCCCGGCGCCGGCGAAGTGCGGATTCGCCAGACCGCGATCGGCGTGAACTTCGTCGACATCTATTTCAGGACGGGGGCGCACGCATTGCCCGCGCTGCCGGACGCCCTCGGTGTCGAAGCGGCCGGTGTGATCGACGCGGTCGGGCCGGGCGTGACCGATCTCGTGCCCGGCCAGCGCGTCGCGTACGCGGGGATGCCGACCGGCAGCTATGCGAACCTGCGCACGATGCCGGCCGGCCGCGTACTGCCGATTCCCGACAACCTGAGCGACGCAGCCGCCGCTGCCGGACTGCTGAAGGGGATCACCGTCTACATGCTGATGCATCGCGTCCGCCAGGTCGGCGCCGGCGACACGGTGCTCGTGCACGCGGCGGCCGGCGGCGTCGGGCTGCTGGCGACGCAGTGGGCGCGCGCGCTCGGCGCGCGGGTGATCGGCACGGTCGGGTCGGCCGCGAAGGCCGCGCTCGTGCGCACGCACGGCGCCGACGCGGTGGTCGATTATCGCGAGGAGGATTTCGTCGCGGCGGCGCGTGCGTTCGGCGGTGGCGCGGGGGTCGATTACGCGATCGACGGAATCGGTGGCGACGTGCTGACGCGCACGCTCGGCGCGGTCCGTCCGTTCGGGATGGTCGCGAGCATCGGGCAGGTGGCCGCGATCGGCACGCGGCAGACGTTCGATCTCGACGAACTGGGCCCGGCCCGTTCGATCGCGCTCGCGCGGCCGAGCGTGCTCGGCTTCATCGCGCGCGACGTCGACGGATATCGGGACGCCGCGCGCGCGACGCTCGACCGGCTGGCCGGCGGCATGCATGTCGAGATCGGCGCGCGGCTGCCGCTCGAACAGGCGGCCGACGCGCACCGGCTGCTGGAGTCGCGCGCGACGACGGGCGGTGTTGTGCTGCTGCCATGACGGCGGTCGCGCGCCGATCGCGAGGCGGCCCGCCGGTCGCGTCGTGATTCGCCGAACGCTCAGTGGTGCTTGCGCAGCGGCGCATCCTCGACGAACCACGCGAGCACGAACGCGATCGCGATCACCGTCGCAGCCGACAGATACACGACATGCAGCGACCCGGCGAACGCGTGCAGATACGCATCGCGCACCGCGTCGGGCAACTGGTGCACGGCGGCCGGGCCGAGCGCGGGCGGCAACGCCGTGCCGGCCGGCAGCGCGTGCATCATCCGCGACTGCAGCCCGTGCGAGAACAGCGCGCCGAACGCGGCGACACCGAGCGAGCCGCCGATCGAGCGGAACAGCGTCGCGCCCGACGTCGCGACGCCCATGTGCCGGAATTCGACCGTGTTCTGCACGGCGAGCGTGAGCACGGGCATCACCATGCCGAGCCCGATCCCGAGCAGCGCCATGTACGCATACATCGTGTGCAGCGGCGTGTCGAGCGTGAGCGTCGCCAGCAGCGCCGTCGCGACGCCGCCGATCAGCGTCCCCGCGATCGGGAACATCCGGTACGAACCGAGCCGCGAGATCAGCCGGCCGCTGACGATCGACGTCACGAGCATTCCGCCCATCATCGGCAGCAACTGCAGGCCGGCCTGCGACGGCGTCGAGCCTTTCACGACCTGCAGGTAGAGCGGGATGAACGTGACCGAGCCGAACAGCGCGACACCGACCACGAAGCCGATCAGGCTGACCAGCACGAAGGTGCGATGGCGAAACAGTTCGAGCGGCATGATCGGCTCGGCCGCGAGGCGCTCTTCGTAGACGAAGCCGCCGATCGCGACGACGCCTAGCACGAGCGTCATCCACAGTTGCGGCGATGTCCATGGCAGCAGCGAGCCGCCTTCGCTCGTGAACAGGATCACGCAGGTGAGGGCGGTCGCGAGGAACGCGGCGCCCATGTAGTCGATCCGGTGCTTCACCTGCGCGGTGTGCGGCCGGAACGCCACGCCGATCACCGCGAGCGCGAGCAAGCCGAGCGGCAGGTTGATCGTGAAGATCCAGCGCCACGACAGGTGCTCGACCAGGAAGCCGCCGAGCAGCGGGCCGACGATCGTCGCGAGGCCGTAGACGCCGCCGAACATCCCCTGGTAACGCGCGCGGCGATCGGGCGGGACCAGATCGCCGATCGCGGCCATCGTGACGACCATCAGGCCGCCGCCGCCGAGTCCTTGCAGCGCGCGCAGCACGATCAGCTGCGTCATGTCCTGCGCGACGCCGCACAGCGCGGAGCCCGCGAGAAACAGCACGATCGCGGCCTGCAGCACGATCTTGCGGCCGTACAGGTCGCCGAGCTTGCCGTACAGCGGCAGCACGACGGTGGACGACAGCAGGTACGCGGTGACGACCCACGACAGCTGGTCGAGCCCGCCGAGCTCGCCGACGATCGTCGGCAGCGCAGTCGACACGATCGTCTGGTCGAGCGCGGACAGCAGCATGACCAGCAGCAGCGCGGCGACGATCAGGCCGGTCGGCGCGTCCCGGCGCGCCGTTTCGACGGCCGGAGGAGTGAGGAGGGTGTCGCTTGTCATCGATATGTCTGCCATGGCAGGGAATTGAATCGAAATATAGCCATGGATGATTGCCTAGTCAATTTCTGCCCGGCCTTGATATGTTGCAGGCGTAACAGGAGATTGCCGGCACGAAAAATTGACCGGGATCAGACGAGAAACGGGGGCGGACTCAAGTTTTTTGCAGGCAAACCGTAATACAGAGTGCTGCGGACCGATTGCCGCGGCACTTTTCACCGCTCACGTGCCGTCATGAACCTGAACGCCCTGTTTTCCCGTTTCTCGATCCGTACGCGGATCTTCTCCACGCTCGGCCTCGTTGCCCTGCTGCTCGTCGTGTCGGGGCTGATCGGCCTCGCCGGCATGCAGAGCTCGAACCGCGCGCTCGACGAGGCCTACACGCAGCAACTGGCTGCGAAGACCGCGCTGTCCGCGGCGAGCCTGAACCTGACGATCGTGCGCACGACGCTCGATCGCGCGCTGCTGCATCCGGAAGCGCCGGACGTGCCGGATCTCGTCAAGAAGGCCGAGAACTATCTCGCGAAGGCCGACGCGGCCTGGCGCAACTACGCGGCGATGCCGCACGACGGCGACGAAGGCCCGCTTGCGAGCCGCCTCGACGCCGCGCGCCAGGCGCTGATCGGGCAGGCACTGAAGCCGCTGATCGATGCGATCCGCGAAGGCCGGCGCGACGAGGCCGACCGGCTGCTGATGTCGGTTGCGCCGCCGCTGTCGGTCGCGCTCACGCAGGCGACCGATGCGCTCGACGCATACCAGGTCGCGCGCGGCAAGGACGTGTACGACACCGCGCAGACCTATTACGGCTGGATGCGCATGGGCGCGATCGCGGGCATCGCGTTCGGCCTGGCCGCGTGTCTCGGCTGCGCGATCGGCCTGCATTTCGCGATCACGCAGCCGGTGAACCGGCTGCTGTCGCATTTCCGCCGCCTGTCGGAGGGCGACCTGACGTCGGAAGTGCGCTGGTCGTCGCACGACGAAATGGCCGAGCTGGTGAAGGGCGTGACGGGCATGCAGCGCAGCCTCGCGGATACGGTGCGCCAGGTCAGCCAGGGTTCCGAAGCGATCTCGACGGCGACGCACCAGATCGCGGCCGGCAACACCGACCTGTCGCAGCGCACCGAGGAGCAGGCATCGGCGCTGCAGGAGACGGCCGCGAGCATGGAGCAGCTGACGGCGACCGTGAAGCAGAACGCCGACCACGCGCTCGAGGCGCAGGCCTGCGCGGACAGTGCGAGCGAGATCGCGACGCGCGGCGCGACCGTGGTGGGCGAGGTGATCGGCACGATGAACGAGATCGACCAGAGCTCGCAGAAGGTTGCCGACATCATCGGCACGATCGAGGGCATCGCGTTCCAGACCAACATTCTTGCGCTGAATGCGGCGGTCGAAGCCGCGCGCGCCGGCGAGCAGGGCCGCGGTTTTGCGGTGGTCGCGGGCGAGGTGCGCACGCTCGCGCAGCGCTCGGCGTCCGCGGCGAAGGAAATCCGCACGCTGATCGGCGAATCGGTCGAACGCGTCGCGACCGGCTCGCGGCTCGTCGGCATGGCCGGCACGACGATGCAGGACATCCAGCAGGCGATCGGGCGCGTGACGGGCATCATGACGGAGATCGCGGCCGCATCGGGCGAGCAGCGCGACGGGATCGAGCAGGTGAACCGCGCGGTGTCGCAGATGGATCAGGTGTCGCAGCAGAACGCCGCGCTCGTCGAGCAGGCTGCGGCCGCCGCGGCGTCGCTCGAGGAACAGGCCGACGGGTTGCGTCGCGCGGTGGGCGCGTTCCGGGTGGCTTGATGGCCCGTCGAGAAGTGAAGCCCCGGTAACGGGGCTTTATTCTTTTATAAATCGCGATTTTCTGGCGTGCCTTTAAAACAGGGGCAATCTGGCGCGAAGCCAATCCCACCTGGATGGCGGAATCGTCAGATGTTTTTCGTAACGCGATTTGCCGGTCAAATCGATGTAGCGAACCAGGTTGCCCTCGTAATCCAGGGGCGGGTGGAAGACGTTTCCGTGATGCCAGTTGACGGAGAAATATCGTCGAGCGAGAAGCTCGCCGTCTTCGCTGAATACTCTTAGCTCTATATTGTCGTTCGCTGCGTCCTGGTCGTTTCCGCCGGTGCCGCACATCTTGAATCGGTACGGAACGCCATTCATGTTCTTTACGCCGCCGTCCAGTGTCTCCGGATGGTCGTAGAAATCGCATCGCCCGTAGGTGGGGCGACTGAAATGAATGATCAAGCCTGCGGCTATGTAAATGCTAAAGGCTAGGCTAATGTATCTGATGGCTCTATTCTGCATATTTCGCCAAGATTGAGATCGATTGGTTTTTTCAACTTCAAATAAACTGGGTTTGAATATATCGCGAAGTCTCTGCCTCGGTGATGTTTCTCACGCCAGCGGCTGTAGTCTGCATTGTGGATTGGAAAGTAAACATCGGAATTTCTGAATTTTCCGATCCAACCCCTTCGCGTGTCTACAGGTTTGTTGATGTTTCTCGACCAAATGCCGATGTCGGAATCTCGTTTTGGAGAGCTTGATCCAGTGAGAATCGATCCGGGGGCAATGATGACTCCGTGCTTGTTCCAGTGCCCTAAGTATTGCTTTCCGTTGAATGAATAGTTGTCTTTCACATATGCATAGATGTGGGTGATTTTTCCGGCGACGTCAAGGCAGTAATAATTTCCCGATTTCTCGTATTTTAAATATTTTTCGCTTGAAATTTCAACTTTTCCGATGGCGACATAAATATTGAAGTTCGCCAGCGCTCCTGTGAGATCGGTTGGGGCGAGATTTTCCAGGGTGTCCCAGTTGCCTATTGGCGCCAGCTGAAATTGCCAATCGTTGTGAAATTTCTGTAAATTGGATGTAAATGGAGTGGTACTGAAGTCGGACGTTGGATTTCTTTCGAAAAAGAGTTTCTTGAGGAAGGATTTTGTGATGTCTGATGCCGTCCGGATGGATCGCTCGCTATAGATGTCGCTTGCCAGAAGTTTTTCGTATTTTCTTTTGACACTTCCGAATTTCAATGCCCAGTCGAGAGTAACGACATTGTCGTTCAGCGGCTGGGTTGATGTCGGGTCATCGTTGTAAATATGCGCATCACCCGCAAACCAGATTCGCGCAAGTTTGGCTGAAACCTTCCAGCCCAAATTGTCCATCGCGATTGGTACGTCCTGGAGATCGAAAGGCGGCGGGTTTTCGCAAGCTTCCGATTCCGCCTGTCTCGGCGATCCTTGGGTTGTTGGTTGATCGGCTTGCGGCGGCGGTTGGGGGGCCGCAGAGGGCTTGGGAGCAGTCGAGGGCCTGGAAATCGGCTTGGGAGGCGGTGGCGGCTTTTCCCCCGGTGCGAGCCGGTCGAGCGAGACACCCCTTTGGGTATCAAGCGGAATGCACCCTTGGGAACCCTTGTATTCCTTCAGCTCCGATCCGAACCACCCCTTTTTCGGCTTGTAGTAAGCCACCTTTTTTACGTCGGCCATGGACTATCCCGTTTGCAACGAATAGCCGGGCATCGTAAAAGCCGGCGGCAAGCGGATAAACCGTCAGCAGTGGCCGAAACAGGGCGAAACGCGGGGGGACAAGGGGGCGAAGCAGGAAGAAATGTGCCCGATTGTGTCGGCGACCGTCATGTCGGAGATCGTCCCCAAGCCGGGCGCGCCGTCCCGCCGCGTTATCCCGCCGCGAGTTGCGCGGCCGCGCGCGACGACGCGACGATCAGCAGCTTCATCGTCGCCCGCGTCGCGCCGACGAACAGCTTGCGCGCGGCACGCGCGTCGAGCGTGTCGAAGTCGACCTCGGTGAGGATCACGCACGGCGCCGACTGGCCCTTGAAGCGATAGATCGAATCGAGCAGCACGTCGCCTTCGCGATATTCGGGGTTGCCGAACAGGTCGTACTTGCCGGTGAAGCTCTTGATCCGGTGCGGGCCGAGCTGGTCGAGCGGCGCGAGCACCGAGCCTTCGCGGCCGCGATACGACAGTACCGCGATGTCCTGCTTGCGGAAGCCGAGTGACAGCGCCTGCGTGACCGCACGCTTGGTCGCGTCGATACAGGCTTCCGCCAATGCGTCGGCCGACGCGCCTGGTTCCCCGTATGCCGATACCGACGGATCCGAACCGTCGAACGGGCTGCCCGAGCGCAGCTCGGCCGCGAGCGGCTCGACGCGGCCGACGACGTCGCGCACGAATTCGAGCAGGTCGCGCGGGCTGCGGTAGTTCGTCAGCGCCTTCAGCGTGACCCAGCCGGGCAGTGCGACGGGCTCGCGCATGTACAGATTCTGCAGCGGATCCTCCAGCCACCACCATGCGCCGTCCGGCGCCAGCAAGCGCTCCAGTGCGGCCGCCCACGGCGCGTGGAAATCCTGTCCTTCGTCGACGACCAGCACGTCGAAGCGCCAGCGCTCGGGAATCGGCGCTTCCGCGAAACGCGCTTCGAGCCGCTCGAATTCGCCGGGCGCCTGGAAGTCGGGCGTATAACTGCCGTCGCGCGCGACCCAGTCGCACAGCTGGTGGTAGTTCGCGATCTTCGCGCCGGGCGGCGCGATGCGCGCGATGTAGTCGGCGAGCGGCCGGTTGAAGCACACGTACAGCACGCGCTGGCCGGCCGCGACGGCGTCGCGCATCGCCTGCACCGCGAGCTGCGTCTTGCCCGAGCCGGCCGTACCGGTGACGCGCAGCCGGAACGGCGCGAATTCGAGCTGGCGCGCCCACGCGGCGAGCCCGCCCGACAGCCGCGTGACGAGCGTGCCGGCCTGCCCGACGAGCGTGCTCGTGTCGGGCGTGAGCGCGAGCTCGTCCGCGAGGAAATGGTGGAGTTTCGGCGCGTTCGGAAAGGGCTCATCGTCCTCGGGCAGGATCTGCAGGATCACGTGCGCGAGCTGGGCCTTGCGCGATGCGTCGACGATACGGTCGGCCGGGACGCCCGCGATCGACGCATCGCGGATCGAGTAGTCGGGGCAGTACAGCAGCGCCTCGACGCCGTAGACGCCCGCGCCGAGCGCGGCCGTCAGGCGCCGGTGCAGCGTCTCCTGCGTGCGCGCAAGCTGGATCGGGACATTGCGCTCTTTCTGCAGGTAGACCTTCACGAGCCCCTTGGGCGTTTCGCGCAGGAAGCCGGCCTTCTGCTCGATCAGCAGCACGCGGCCGGCCGGGCTCACGACGACGAACGCCGCTTCGCCGAATACCGAGAACGCCTGGTCGGCGCGCGTCCAGTGGACGCCGTGATACACGGTGTAGCTGTCGGGCAGCGCGTGTTCGAGCGCGGCGAGCGTTTCGCGCTCGCGTTCGGCCGCGCCGGTCGCGGCGAGGCTTTTCCAGTCGTCGGGGATGAGGCGGGCCATGGCGTGGGCGGCGGATGCCGGCGTGGGCGTGAACAGGTGCGGCTATTGTACTGATGAACCTGTTCATGCCCGCGGCGCCGCGCGTGCGTTGGCCGCTCGAAGGGCGGCCGGGCGGAGGTTATCCGCGCGCGAGCCGTTTCGCGAGATCGGCGCTGAGAATCGCCATGCGCGCGGGTTTTTCGTAGCAGACGACGTCGAACGCGCGGATCACTTCGCTGATGTCGGCCTCGCTCGCGCGGCCGGTGAGCAGGTCGCCCGTCAGCACGAAAATCGGCGCGCCCGGGTTGTCGGACGTGCGCACGGCCTTGATCGCGGTGGCGGCCGTGCTGTCGTCGAACAGCCATTCGGTCAGCACGGCGTCGAACGCCTGGCCCTGCAGCGCGTCGACGAACGGCGCGAGGCCGTCGAACGAGGCCGTCGAGAAACCCTGCCGTTCGAGGTAGCGGCATAGCTCGGTCGCGCTCACGCGGTCGGGGTCGATCACCGCGACGACGAGCTTGTCGCTCTCCGCGCGGCGCGGATAGATTTCGATCTTGTGCACGTCGTACGCGTTTTGATACAGCACGCCGGTGTGGCGCAGCACGCGCCAGCGGCCGTTCTGTTCGTACGCGACGAACTCGGGGCGCGCACCGGCCTCGAGCGGCGCGCCGATCCATGCGGTGCACGGAATCTCGGCGACGCCCGCATACAGGACGGCCTCCTGCGAATAGGCGCCGACCATGCCGGGGTCGAGCGTTTGCGCGCCGAACAGCTGCGCGGCGGGTTCGCCGTACGCTTCGGCGACTTTCTTGATCTGCGCGAGCGTCCAGGGGCTGCTGCCGCGCAGTTTGCGATGGCCTTGCGAGAAACTCAGGTCGAGGATGCGGCACAGCTCGGTGGTCTGCTGGCGCTTGCCGATGCCGTTGCGGGTCATCAGCTCGCGCACGCGCTCGGCAACCGCGAGGGAATCCGTGGTGATTGCTTCAGTGGTCATGCTACGGGAACGGATCGTGACGTTCAGAACGACGCCTTGCGGCAGTCTCGACGGACAGTCTTCATGACGTCCAATGGCGAGCCGACCGGCCACGCGCGGAAAAGATAACTTTACCGCAAAATGGTCGTCATTCAGTGTCGCGTAAGGTGCGTTTGTGTGAAAGGTGTGTCACGACGTTACCGCCGCGCCCCCTCATCTCGTATGGATTAACGCTTGACAGGAAGCAATGACGACAACCTATCCGCTGCACGATGCCCTGACCCGCGCCGAAACGGCGTTTCCGGCCGAAGCCGACGTCGTGATCACCGGCGCCGGCATCATGGGCTGCGCCGCCGCGTATTACCTGAGCCTGCGCGGGTTGAAGGCCGTCGTGCTCGACAAGTCGCGCATCGCCGGGCAGCAGTCGACACGCGCCTGGGGCTTCGTGCGGCAGCAGGGCCGCGAGTCGGCCGAGGTGCCGCTGATGATGGCCGGCATGCGAATCTGGGAAGGGTTAGAGGAAACCCTCGGTTTCGATCTCGAATGGCGGCAGGGCGGCTGTCTTTATATTGCGGACAACGAAGCGGACTGGTCGTCGTTCAACGCGTGGCTCGCCATTGCGCGTGAGCACGGGCTCGACACGCGCACGCTCACCCGCGCGCAGATCGACGAACGCGTCAGCGGCCTTTCGCCGCAGGCGCGTACGCTCGGCGGGTTGTATACCGCGACCGACGGGCAGGCCGAGCCGCGTCGCGTGGCCGCCGCGTTCGCCGCGCGCGCCACCGAGGGCGGGGCGCGTTTCTTCGAAGGCTGCGGCGTGACGGCGATCGAGACGGCCGGCGGCGCGGTCGTCGGCGTCGCGACCGAACGCGGCACGATCCGCACGCGGCGCGTGATCTGCGCGGCCGGCGCGACCAGCTTCCGGCTGCTCGACGGCGTCGGCATCCGGCTGCCGCAGCAGGCCGTGCGCGGCACCTGCATGCGCACCAACGTGGTGCCGCCGGTGTCGGCGGCGACGGTGTGGGGGCATGGCCTCGGCATCCGGCAGCGCAAGAACGGCGCGATCAACCTCGCCGACGACATGCAGGTCGACGTGGACCTGACGCTCGGCCATTTGCGCGGGTTGAGCCTGTTCTGGCCGGAGTTCTGGTCGCAGCGCGACAAATTCCGGTTGCACGTGAATGCGGCGGCGTGGCGCGATGGGCTTGCACGCATCAACGGCGCGGCCGGGCCGATCGAGCCGCGCGATCCGCAGCCGCAGCCGAACCGCGCGCATGCGCCGCGCGCGCTCGCGAAGCTCAAGGCGATCTTCCCCGCGTTGAAGGATGCGCAGATCGTCGAGGCGTGGGCCGGCCTGATCGACGTGCTGCCCGACGGCATCCCGGTGATCGACGCGCCGGGCACGCCCGCGGGGCTCGCGATCGCAACGGGGTTCTGCGGGCACGGTTTCGCGATGGGGCCGATCGTCGGCCGGCTGCTCGCCGAATGGATCGACACGGGCGCGCCGTCGCTCGACCTGTCGGCGTTTCGCGCGCAGCGCTTCGTCGACGGCACGATGGTGCGGCCGCGCAGCATGCTGTGACGGCCGGGTGCGCGCGTTCCCGTCGTAGAATCGAGCCCGCATCCTTCAGGAGAATCCCCGTTGGCAACGCCCTCCGACCAGCGCCGCTCGTTGCGCATGCGCCTGCGTCGCGCCCGCAACCCGTGGCAGGCGCCGCGTGCGCGCACGCTGTTCACGCGTCCCGCGACGTCGCCGCGGCGCACGCTGCTGTTCCGCATCGGCGCGGTCGCGCTGCTGTGCACGCTCGCGTTCGTCGTGCTGTACCTCGATCGCGACGGCTTGCGCGATTCGACCAAGAGCACGCCGATGACCGTCGCCGATCTCGTGTACTTCACGATGGTGACGGTGGCGACGGTCGGCTACGGCGACATCGTGCCCGTCACCGAGCGGGCGCGCCTGCTCGATGCGTTCTTCATCGTGCCGATCCGCATCGTCATCTGGTTCATTTTCCTGGGCACGGCCTATCAGTTCGTGATCCAGCGCGTCATCGAGGAATTCCGCATGAAACGCCTGCAAAAGCAACTGTCCGATCACATCGTCGTGTGCGGTTACGGCCTGTCGGGGTCGATCGCGGTGCGCGAGCTGCTGGAAAGCGGCGTCGATCCGGCGACGATCATCGTGATCGACTCGCAGCAGCAGGCGCTCGAGGCCGCGACGTCGCTCGGCGTGACGGGATTGCTCGGCGATCCCGCCCATGAGGATCTGCTGCAGCAGGCGCAGGTGCGCGCGGCGAAGGCCGTGATCATTTCGGTGACCGACGATCCGACCGCGATCCTGCTGACGCTGTCGGTGCGCAGCATCGCGCCCGATACGAAGATCGTCGTGCGAATCCAGGAGAACCTGTATCAGCGGCAACTGCGGCAGGCCGGCGCGGACGTGATCGTGTCGTCGACGAAGATCGGCGCGCTGCTGCTCGCGGACGCGGTGCACAGCCGCTACATCGTGCCGTTCGTCAACGACATGCTGTCGACGCGCGGGCGGGCGACGCTGATCGAGCGCGAGGCGCTGCCGCACGAGATCGGCTGCATGACGAACGTCGTGCCGGGCGCGATCGTGGTCGGGCTCGACCGCTGCGGGAAGATCCAGTCGTTCTACGAGGATCCGCCGTGCCGGATCGAGGCGGGCGATACGCTGGTGGTGATTCAGTCGGCGCGGATTCCGGATCCGGATGTTTGATGATTGATTGTTACTGTAAATTCAATTAATTCAATGGGTTGTGGTTGTTTTTCAAGATGGCGTGTCGTTTTTGTCATTGTGTAGGCGTCGTGTAGGCATTCGGGAGTGACATCGGTCTACGTAGATCCTCGTGGAATCGATGCCTCCGAATCGGGTTCGACGGCCGTCAGTCCGAAGCAGCATGTTTTTCAACGATTTTGATAACTTGACCAATCCATTTACATCCGGGTTACGTCTCGATATCTGATGTGGTTAAAGCGATTGCCAACTGTATAGCCCCACCTCCCATGTAGGAGACGTTGGTACAGCCGTTGCACGATGCAAATCGATTCCTAATCGACGTTGGCAATGCTTCTGTCGCTGGCAAAGAGCTGTTGACGTGGTTAGAGCGGCACAAGATGCGAGATCTTTTGTCGCCGCCGCAGGTCACGCGCGTGCTGGGCCTGAACATGTCACGGATGAACCTGCACTTCGACGGCTACCCCGGCGGGTGCGTGATGACCGTCGCGCTGGACGGAGACGTCAAGTACAAGCTGCTCCGGTGCGTGACGCCGGTGAGCGACGGCAAGAACGTCATGCACATGCTGATCTCGATCCGGAAGGTGGGCGGCGTCCTGCGCCGCGCGACCGACTACCTGCTGTTCGGGCTCCAGACCCGGCAGGCCTCGGGGTACGACGTCAAGATCTGGAACGGGATGAAGCCGGACGGCTGCGGCGCGTACGGCAAATACGACAAGCTCGTGCTCAAGTACCGCGCGCTCTACCGGGGCTGGGCCGACCGCGTCGGCCGGTAGCGTTGCCGCGGTGATGCCGAGGGCCGCCAGCGGCATCGATATGCCCGATACGCGATGACGAGATGGCCAGATCGCGCCCGATCGGCGATTTTATCGATCGAAGCGAATGCGGGCGTGCTCGCGCGTAGGCACGCCCGCCGCATGTGCCGCGGCGTGGATAAATCGCGGTTAAAGGCAGGCTGTAAGGCAATCGAATTCGGTATTCAAAGCAATCGGTACCCATGATAGCGCGGCGCTGCAAACGTGTGCGGCCATGGTGCGCGTCACGCCTGTTGCGACGTACCGAGGGAGTCGAATGCCATACGCAGGTCATCTTGGGCCGGGATAATCCAGGAACTCCGCCGGTGATTTCGATCTCGGTATGTGGCTCCGGTTCGATTGGGCAACGGCATCATCCGATCTCGCCGCGAATGTCCGTCGAAATGCCTTCGTCGTCTTTACGATGTCGCATCAAAACATAAATTTATGTAAGAACATAAAATTTATCAATGGGCATGGTAATTTAAAAAAGAAGAACAAACGGGGAAATAATAAGTATGGCCAAGTCGGAAAAAGCATCCGGGTTGATGCTTGTCGCTAGTTTCATCGGCTCTTCCGCGATCAATGGCTGCAATGCGCTGCGCTTGCAGCCATTTGCGGTGCGGGTCTTGTGTGTGCTGGCAATCACGTGCTGTTTTTTCGTCGCCTATCGAGGCGAAGTGGTGCCGTCCGGGGCGAAGGCCGAGAGCACGGATTGCTTCGAATATTGCTCGGACATACACGGCATGGGCGCACTTCAAGCCGCCCTCGTACTGGCTGCCGACAAGGCCGCCGGTTTCAGAATCGCCACGCGCTTGCAGATGCCGCGTATCACGGACGCGGGCCATCGCCGGCATGGGCGTCGGCAAACGATGAGTGCGCAAACGACCTCCACTTCATCGTGGTTGCTGCATGCACGTGCTCCGATGGAGCGCGACGGCCGCGTGCAGATGGACGGACGTCTGTCGGCTTTCGACACCATCCGCTAGGTCTTACCTGTGCTGTGCCGGGGCGGCGTGTGCCGGCATTGCTTTACGTCCGGAACGACACGAATTGAATCACCCACCCAGAGCAAGCGCGGCCTCCGTGCTCGCCGTCCGCGGCAGCGTGGCCGCGATCTTGTGCAGCGCAGCGCTTGCGTTCGTTTCGCTGCACGTCATGGCGGCCGATACCCCGGCAGTTCCATCCTCGTCGGGCGCACTACGTGCGAACGTCGCGTTTTTCGACGGCGCGCAGCCGCCCGAAGCGTTGCTGCAAGCGTTCGACGCGGTGGTGCTCGATCCGGCCCGAGGCTTCGATCCGGCAACGCACCGGCTCGCGCACACCGTTTGGATCGCGCACGTACCGCATGACGCGTCGGGCTCGGCCCTTGGGCCGGCTGCGTTTGTCTCGCAGCGCATCGAGCCGCTGTGGGCGCGCGGTTATCGCGGCTTCCTGCTCGACACGCCGGAGGCGATCGCATCGAGTGAGGCAATTCATGCGGCCTATCCTGACGCGCGGCTGATCGTCGGCGGTCACGATGCGCTGCGTGCGGCGCAATCGCATGCGAATGTGCTTTACGCGGTACTTGGTCCGCCGCTGGTACGCGGTTTCGTGGACGGCGACGATATGGGTATGGTACGCGACGTCGCCGCTGCAGACCGTGCCGCACGCGCCGACGCGGCACGGATTTTCATGCGTGAGACGCACGTGCCGGTGTTGTCGATCGAGATCTGCGAGCGCACCGACCGTGCATGTGCACGCGCGACGGCCGCGCAGGTCGTCGCGACCGGCGTGACGCCGTACGTGACGGACGCCGGCCGTGACGTCGTCGGCATCGGTGCGATCGAAGTGCTGCCTCGCAAGGTGCTGATCGTGCAGAACCGCGACGCCGATACGCCGGTGGACGAAACGCGCGGCGTGCGCGACCTCGCGATGCCGCTCAACTATTTCGGCTACGACGTCGAATACGCGGATCTCGACGCGCCGCTGCCGGCCGATATCACCCCGGACCGTTACGCGGGCGTCGTCGCCTGGATCGAAGGCGCGGAGCCCGCCGACCCGGCGAGATGGCGGCGCTGGATCGATGCGCGCATCGCGGATCACGTGCCGGTCGCCTTCATGGGACAGTTCGGTTTCGACGCCGCGCAGGAAGAGGGCGCGGCACTCGATCTGCAGCCGGTGCCCGGCCCGTTCACGGCGCCGCTCAGCGTCGTGACGCGCGATCCGATGATGCACTTCGAGATCGATCCGAGGCCGGATGCGCGCGATCTCGTCGGGATGCGGGTCGGCTCGCGCAGCCGCGTGCTGTTGCGGCTCGCGGCGGCCGGCACGAACATCGACGCGGCCGCGATCACGCCGTGGGGCGGCTATACGCTGAGTCCGTACACGGTCGTTTCGCTGAACGGCATCGGGCAGACGCGTTGGGCGATCCAGCCGATCTCGTTCGTGACCGACGCGCTGCGTCTCGTGCGGATGCCGTCGCCGAGCGTCACGACGGAGAACGGCCGCCGCCTGTTCATGACGCACGTCGACGGCGACGGCTATGCGTCGCGCGCGGAATTCCCCGGTGCCGATTATTCGGGAGACGCACTCTATCGACGTATCTTCACGCGCTACAAAGTGCCGATGACGTTGTCGGTCATCGAAGGCGAAGTGGGGCCGACAGGCCTGTATCCGAAACTGTCGCCGCGCCTCGAGGCGCTCGCGCGGCAGATGTTCGCGCTGCCGTGGGTGCAGATCGGTTCGCACACCTACTCGCATCCGTTCCAGATGGCCGACCTCGATGCGACGACGGGCGCACGCGTCGACCACCGGAACAACGTCGAGCGCGGCAACGGCGGCGATACGGCGTTCTCGCTGGATATCCCGGGCTACACGTTCGATCTCGACCGCGAGATCGCCGGCTCGATCGCCTACATCGACTCGCGTCTCGCGCCGCCGGGCAAGCGTACCGAAGTGCTGCAATGGCCGGGCGACTGCGAGCCGCCCGCGATCGCCGTGCGCAAGGCCTATGCGGCCGGCGTGCAGAACATCAACGGCGGCGACACGATCATCCGCAAGTCGGTGAACAGCTGGACCCATATCGCGCCGCTCGGCATCGACAAAGGGCCGGGCGCGTACCAGGTATACGCGCCGGACCAGGACGAGAACGTTTACACGAACGACTGGCAGGGCCCGTTTTATGGTTTCACGCAGGTACTCGAAACCTACGACATGACGGAGCATCCGTATCGCTTCAAACCGATCGACGTGTACTACCACATGTACAGCGGCACGAAGATCGCGTCGCTGCGCGCGCTGGATCAGATCTACTCGACCGTGCTGACGCAGCCGGTGCTGCCCGTCTACATCACCGATTACACGCACAAGGTGCTGGACTGGCGCGATTTCGCGGTCGCGCGTGAAATGGCCGGCGGCGCATGGGTCGTGCGCGGCAACGGCGACGTGCGCGAGTTGCACTGGCCGCGCAACGACGTGCCGGACCTGCGTGCATCGCAGGGCGTGACAGGTTATGCGCCCGGCCCGGACGGCCTCTATATCCATATTGGCGACGGCGCCGCACGTGTCGTGTTCGAGCGCGCCACGGAGAGCGGACTGCGCGGCGGAGCGCAATCGCATGGCCCGGGCGGGACACCGTACATCGCGCAAGCGAACGGATTCGTCCGGCACTTCCACCGTACCGCCGACGGGATGTCGTTCGAGTTCGGCGGCTACTACCAGCCGTTCGTCGAGCTTGCCGACGCGCAGCGCTGCCGTGTGCGCATCGCGGGCCGACCGATCGATGCACGGCACGACGGAACGGTTCTCCGTTTCGAAACGGCGGCCGACGTCCGTCTGCCGATGCGCTACCAGCCGGTCGAGATTGCGTGTGACCGGTAATCGCCCGCGTATCGCGCCGCCATGGCTCGTGCTGGTGCTGGCAGGCGTCGTGCTGCTGGCTGGCTATGCGGTTGCACCTCATGACGGGCTGCGTGAGCGGATGGCCGCGGTGGGCGGCCCGAGCGATCTGAGCGCGGCGTATCTCGAAGCATGGTTGAAAGTGCGGCCGCGCGACGAAGCGCTACTGGCGATGCTCGGTGAGCAATATGTGTCGCTGGGCCGGCTCGCGGATGCGGGGCGGGTCGTTCAACGGATGGACGAGGCGGCTTCCCCGCCCCTGCGGCAGGCCGCGATGAAGCTGCAGCTCGCGATCGCGCAGCAACGCACGAACGAGATGCAGGCCGACGATCCGCGCCGTTCCGTTGCGCTTGCCGCACTGCGCCGGCAGATCTCCGATGCTGCCGCGCTCGACTGGTCCGATCGCGATCTCGAATGGTTCGCGCAATCCGCGGCATCGGTCGGTGCCCCCGCGCTCGCGCTGCGGTTCTATGTGCGCCTCGCACGGCGCGACACTGCACATCGCGACAAGTGGGACGGATACGTGTCGCGCTACGCGTTGCAGATCGGCGACTACCAGGAGGCGGCCGACAGCTGGTTCCGGCGTCAGCAGAACGCGACGACGCTCGGCGCGCAGCGTCGCTGCTTCATCGCCGGCATTCGTGTGCTGCAGGCCGGCAATCTGACCGCCGATGCAATCGCGGTTGCGCAGCGCCAGAACGACGCGTTCATCGACGATCAGCCGACGCTTGTCGCGTTGCTCGATCTCGCACGGGCGGCGCAGCGGCCGGACCTGATCGAGCGGTATGCGAAGGCGTTGGCGCGGCGCGCGGGGATCGGCGGGATTGCCTATCGGAGCAGGCGCGCGGAGCGCGTGCTCGCCATGCCGGCGGTTCACCGGTCGGGTTCGACGCAGCAGGCGTACGCCTATCTGGACGGTCCGATGGTCTGGGGTGGCGCACGTCGCGGTCGCGTCGCGCGGCAGCTCCGGGCAGGCCATGACGGCCATGGCCCGTTCATCGATGCGGCGCAAGCGCAAGTCACCGCACCGACGCAACCGCGGGCGCACATCGTGAAGGTCGCGCTGCAACGGCGCGACGCAATGATGCGCTTCGTCGACGCGACGCAGGTATCGAATCATGCGAGAGCCGTGCAACTTCCGTCGCCGCCGGCTGCCGATGGGGCGGACATTGCCGATCTTCTCTATCAGTCGTTCCTGGAGTCCGCCGATCCCGCCAATGCGGAGAAGGTCGCGCTCGCGCAGCTCGCCAAGGAACCGCATTCGGCGCTGTGGCGCAAGCGCCTTGCACAGGTGGCCGAATGGAACGGGGCGTCGCAGCTCGCGCTGAAGTCGTGGCTCGACTATGCGCGACAAACGGGCGACCCCGTCGGCTGGCGGAACGTTCGGCGCATCGCCCCGATGCTGGACGACGACGACGCCTACCTGGCCGCTTTGCTGTACACGGCACGGGCGACGCCCGACGATCTCAAGCTCGTCGATTCCATCACCGCAACGTATGAGCGTCTCGGGCGGCCGGACGACGCGATCGCGTTCCTCGACGGTCTGCCGCACGGCCGTGAAGCGAACGCGCTCGACGAACGCGCCGGTGCGCTCGCGGAACGTGCCGGCCACGATGACGAGGCACTCGCGATCTACCGTCGGTTGCAACGGCGCGAGCCGCGCAATCCGCGCTACGCGCTGCACACCGCCAATGTGCTGTATCGCGACGGTGACTACGCGGGCGCACTCGATGCAATGACGAATGCGAGCCGTTACGCGCAGGACGGCGAAGTGGCGTTCTGGCGCAACTACGGCGAACTCGCGCGCCTGCTGCAACGTGACGACGCGGCGCACGACGCGTATCGTCATCTGCTGGCGAGCGATGCGGCAACGCCCGACGATCTGGCCGACATGTCGTACTTCTACGATGCGTACCCGATCGACGCCGGCCGTATCTCGGTGCTGCACTACCGGCGCGACCATACCGTGCGCGCGCTGCAGCAGGCGGTTTACTACTACACCGCAGCCGGCGCGATGGAACGCATCGACGCGCTGCTCGCGAGCCTCACGCCGCGGGAGCGCGAGGCAGCCGAGGCGTCGCCGGGTTTTCTCGGCGTACGTGCCGAGTACGAGCGGCAAGCGGGCCGTCCGCTCGATGCGTTGCACGATCTGCAGCGTGCGGTCGATCTGCCGGGCGCATCGGTGGATCTGAATGCGGCGCTATTGTGGACGCTGGTCGATTACGGCACGGATGCCGAGTTGCATGCGGCGCTCGTGCGCTGGCGCGACAAGGCTTCGGCTGACGCGCCGCTGTGGGGACCGTACGCCGCGGCCGAACTCCGTCTGAACCGGCCCGTCGATGCGCTCGAATATCTGCGCCGTCAGGCCGTGATGATGTCGCACGATCCGCTGTGGCTGATCACGTACGCCGATGCGCAGGAAATGGCGGGACGTCCGGATCTCGCGTGGTCGATTCGTCGCAAGGTGTGGCTGCAGATCGGCGCATTCGGCCGGAAAGAGGCCTGGCAGACGCCGCGGGAACGGGATGCACGGTCCTCGCCGCCGCGACGGACGACGCAGGAGCGGCAAGCGTCGCAACCCATCCAACGCGGTGTTCCGGCACGTACGTCGCAGGACATCGAGACGCACCTGGAGCTGCGCAGCCGCGGCGTCGATCTGGCTGCGCAATATTCGAACGCCGACCACGCGGTCGCGCTGCTCGACGAACTGCTGAAGGACGGCTCGGCGGCTGCCGATTTCATCAGCGAACGCCGTACCTTGCTCGGCGATGCACGCGGTCTTTCGCCGCTCGAATCGTCGGCGCGGGGCAGCACGAAATCGACACGGGACATGCTGGAAAAAGACCGCCGTGCGTACGCCGCGGTCGCGCAGGAGGTGGCGATTAGCTGGGCGCTGTCGCACGAGGCGAATCCGCTGGCGAAGCGGTGGCTCGCGTTGCAGGCGGCGAACCTGTTCGCACGGCCGGCGTCCGCGCAATTGACCGTCGCGCTAGCCGACGGCGACATCGGGACGATGGAACGTCTGCTCGATCAGGGCGTGCACCTGCCGCGCTACGACCGTATCGATGCGGCCGAAGCCGTCGACCGGCCGGCGCAAGCACAAACGCTCGCGTTCGATGGCCTCGATGGCGCGCCCGACGACAGCGAAATGCATCGGCGTTTCGTCGAAACCGCGCTCGCGTGGCCGCAGTCGCTCGACGCGAGCATGACGACCTACGCCGAACGTCCGCTCGATTACAGCGAGCAGACGATCGCGGCAAGCCGCAAGATCGCCGGGCATTACCTGATCGGCATGACCGCCACGCTGGACCTCCAGCGATCGACGGACGCGTCGCAACTGGTCAACGTGCCGTCGGCGGACCGCTCGCTGGTGGTCCATGTCCGTCGGCAGACGCGTGACGATGCGTTCACGGTAAGTGCGGGCCGCCGCGAAGGACTCGACACCTTCTATACGATCGGACTCGGCGCGGAATTCGGACGCGACGGACCGCTGCGGTTCGGCATACGTGCGGGTCGCGATCAGGTCGCCGACGAGCTGCCGGCGTTGCGCATCGGCGGGATGAAGGACAACCTGATCGCCGATGGAAACTGGCAGGCGAACGAATGCGTGACGGTGTCCGGCAGTGTCGAGATGGACCGCTTCTACAGCCAGGCGCGTACCTATCTCGGTAGCGGCGTGCTGTCGACCGCGCAGGTGAGCTACCGAATTCGTACGGCGTACCCGGACTATACGATCCGCGTCGTCGGCACGCACGGCGCTTACGGTGCGGGGGGGCGGGCGGACACGCTGATTTCGTCGCTTCTGCCTGCCGCGAGCCGGTCGGCCTCCGCCGGAAACTTCATGCCGGCCACGTACACGCAATACGGATTGTTCGCGGGGTTCGGGACCGATCTGCGCGAACGGTACACGCATCGGTGGCGGCCGTTTCTCGAGGTTGGCGTCGTGCACGATTCGATTCAGGGCGGCGGAGCGGCCATCGATGCCGGCATGGCGGGCTCGGTGTTCGGCGGGGACCACGCCGCATTGTTCATCCAGCACCAGCGTGTATCACGCCTCGGTACGCCCGTGACGGTGGTCGGCGCGCAATACCGCTGGTTTTATTGATTCCGGTTTCCGTCGTTGCGCGGCGCGAACGGAACGACGCACACGATGATGCATACAACGAAGTGAGTAGGGAGTGGTTCGATGAACGAGATGAACGAAGCGGCTGTACGGTCCGGATGGTTGCGCTGCGCGGAGGCAGCCCGGCTCGTCCGTTGGGGCGCGGCGATCGCGATGTCGGCGGCGGTGCTCGCGGGCTGCGGCTCGATGCGCCAGACTGCGGCGCCGACGCTCGCGGCCAGCGATGCGGTGGCGATCGCGCCGATTGCGAACTTCACCGAAACGCCCGCGGCGGGCGGGAGCGCCGCGGCGCTCGCGGCGACCGTGTTGCGCGCGAACGGGCTGGCCGACGTGCGTCTCGCGCCGGCCGACGGAGACGGCAACGCGATGTTCGACACCGCGCAGCGCGACACGGGCGAGCGTCGGCTCGCGTGGGCGCGCGAGCATCACGTGAAGTACGTGCTGGCCGGCGCCGTCGAGGAGTGGCGCTACAAGGTGGGCGTCGACGGCGAGCCGGTCGCCGGCCTGACCTTCGAACTCGTCGACGTCGAGTCGGGCCGGGTCGTCTGGAGCGCCGCGGGTACGCGCAGCGGCTGGAGCCGTTCGAGCCTGTCGAGCGTCGCGAATGCGCTGGTCGGCCGCCTGCTCGCGCCGTTGCGTCCGCGCTCGTGATGCGTGCTCGACACGACTGCACCGGAAGACGACCATGAGCTCCGCGAACGCTACCGATAACCCTCACGGCGGGAGCGGCCCTGCATCGGCGTTGCCTCGATCGCGTCAGACGAATCCGTTCGGGCACCTGAGTCGGATACGCCGTCTCGTCGCGCCGGCCGCTGCGCGGCCGATTTCGGTCGTGGAAACGATCGTGTTCATGCTGATCGTGCTCGCGCTTGCGTGGCACTTCGACCGGAGCGATCCGCTGCTGCTGCATGCGGATTTTCCATGGCTGTGGTTCGGCCCGCTCGTCGTCGCGCTGCGTTACGGGACGCTGCTCGGGTTGCTCGCGAACGCGTTGATGATCGGCGCATGGCAATGCGTCGCCCACCTGCATCCTGCCGCGGCCGGCGAAGTGTGGCCGCTGCAGCGCTTCGCCGGCGGCTTGCTGCAGACGATCGTCGTCGGCCATTTCGGCGACACGTGGGGCGCTCGCGCAACTCGGGCGAACGCGCTCAACGACTATCTGAACGACCGGCTCGTCGCGATCACGAAGAGCCACTACCTGATGCGTCTGTCGCACGAGCGGCTGGAAAAGGATTTGCTGTCGAAGCCGACCACGCTGCGGGATTCGATCACCGAACTGCGCCGTCTGTCGCTCGCGCACGGATTCGATGCGCCTCCGCAGGGTGTGGCGAGCACGGTGCGGCTACCCGGTGCGCACGCGCTGCTCGAATTCGTCGCGCAGGCATGTCAGATCGAGGTGGCGGCGCTGTATCCGGTCGAAGGCGCGACGCAGTCGCCCAGAATCG
Organism: Burkholderia sp. Tr-20355; assembly: GCF_017104685.1. NCBI lineage: Bacteria > Pseudomonadati > Pseudomonadota > Betaproteobacteria > Burkholderiales > Burkholderiaceae > Burkholderia > Burkholderia sp. Tr-20355. The sequence goes on from NZ_JAAGPK010000009.1 coordinate 26,016, forward strand.
TGTGCGAACCGGTTGCGCGGCTCGGCGATGCATTCGATTTCGATCCGCGCGACGGCCTCGTGGCCCGCATGCTCGAGACGAAATGCATCGCCCATCCGAAGAGCGGCGACGACGTGGCGCCGAATACGGCGCTGCTGGTCGCCGCGCCGGTCGTGTGCGCCGACGGTCGCCTGATCGCGTTGCTCGCGATCAAGCGCATGCCGTTTCTGTCGCTGAACTTCGATAATCTGCAACTGCTGCTGGTGCTGCTCGGCTTTTACGCGGACGGCGTCGAGCATGCGGCGTGCGTGCGCGACGTGGTGGCGGCAGTACCGGCATGCCCGTACGAATTCGCGCTCGACATCGCGCGTCTGACGCGCCTGCAGCGCGAGTCGGGGATCGCGTCGTCGCTGGTCGCGCTCGTGTTCCAGCACGACGAGGCGGACGATTCGCTGTTCGAGCATGTGATGCGCGGGCGCCGTTCGCTCGATCTCATATGGCCGCTGAAGACGCCGACGCAATCGGTGCTCGTGAACCTGATGCCGGCGACCGATACGGCCGGCGTCGACGGTTATCTCGCGCGCATCGAGGCGAGCTTCGCGGCGCAGTTCGGTCTCGATCTCGAAGGCGCGCGGATCGGCGTGCATACGCTGCATCTGGGCAGCCTCGAACCGGGGGCGGCATTGCAGCGCCTGCTGAAGGGATGCGGCGTTCATGTCTAGGCCGCGATCCGGTTCGCGGGCGCCCGGTCTCGAGCGGCGCGCGTTGCGCGTGCCGCCGGCGTCCATGCTGGCCGCACTCGCGTCGTGCGTCGGCATTGCGATCGTCGCGGCGCTGCAGTATGCCGTGCTCGTGCAGTTCGGCGGGTCCGCCCAGGTGGGGGCGGCGATGACCGTCCTGGCACCGTCGGTTGACCCCCTGTGGCCCGTGTTCGGGGCGATGGTGGCAGGCGGCGCGGCGCAGGCGGTGCTGTACCGGCAGTTGCTGCCGCAACGTTACCGAACCCAACGCAACGGGACGCTCGCGGCGCTCTGGCTCGCCTGTACGTTCGTGCCGGTCGGCGGCGGCCTCGTCGTGCTGGCCAGCTGTGCGTGGGCGGCTTGCTGGCCCGCGAAGCAGGGCGACGACGCATACGCCGACGTGCCTTTGCCCGAGTTCGTCACCTATCTCGTGTCGCGCGTCTCGCACGGCGGCGGTGCGCGTCTGCAGGCGCGTCTCGTGAATACGCGGGTGGCCGCGTCGGATCGGCTCTCCGCGCTGGTTGCGATCCAGAGCATGCCGACGCGCACGACCGGCACGCTGCTGCGCGATCTGCTCGCCGATCCTCTCGAAGACGTGCGGCTCATCGCATACGGCACGCTCGACCGCGCCGAGAACGAGATCGCGCAGAACATCTTCCGTGCGCAGCAGACGCTCGATGCCGCCGACGACGATGCAACGCGCCAGGCGAATCATCGCCGGCTTGCCGAGCTGTACTTCGAGCTGGTCTATCAGAATCTCGTGCTCGGTGCGGTGCACGGGCACACGCGCGAACAGGCCGACCGCCACGCGCAGGCCGCGCTCGCGATCGACGCAGGCGACGCGGCGATGTGGCTCGTTCGCGGCCGCCTTGCACTCGCGACCGGCGACGCGGACGCGGCCGTGCAATACATGAGCCGTGCGCTCGAATGGGGCTTTCCGCGCGAGCGTCTCGTGCCGTGGCTTGCCGAGGCTGCATTCCTGCGTGGCGAGTATCCGCGCACGGCCGAACTGCTCGCGTCGCTCGGCAACGCGGCCGCGCTGCCCGTTCTCAATCCCGTCGTTCGTTACTGGTCGTCATGAAACCGTCCATTCACCGCCGTGCCGGTCCGTCGACCGGGATCGACGTTTGCCTGCTGCTCGAGGGCACGTTCCCGTATGTGCGAGGCGGCGTATCGAGCTGGGTCAACGAGATGATTCGTGCCTACCCGCACAAGCACTTCGCGATCGTGTTCATCGGCAGCCGGGAAGACGACTATCATGGCGCCGCGTACGCATTGCCCGACAACGTCGTCCACTTCGAGTCCCATTATCTGTATGGCGACGTGCCCGCCGATACGGGCAGCGCACGGGAGATTCCCGGCGACGCCGAAGCGTTCAGGCGTTCGGCTGCGCTGCACGATGCGTGGCGCGGGCGGGACGCGGACGGCGTCGTGGCGAATCCGGCTGCGCTGATGGCCGACCTGGTCCAACTGATCGACGACGACGGACCGCTGAACGAGCGGCAGTTTTCCACCAGCCGCGCGGCGTGGGACTTCATCGTCGAGCGTTATCGCCGCTACTGCACGGACCCGTCCTTCACCGACTACTTCTGGACGGTACGGATCATGCACAAGCCGCTGTGGCAGCTTGCGCGGATCGCACGCGGACTGCCGCCGGCGCGCGTCTATCACACCGTATCGACGGGTTATGCGGGCTTTCTCGGTGCGCTGTTGCATTACCGCACGGGCCGGCCGCTACTCGTTTCCGAGCACGGTATCTATACCAAGGAACGCAAGATCGATCTGCTGCAAAGCGAGTGGATCCGCGACAACCGGGGCGCGTTCGAGCGGGACGTATCGGCGATCAGCTATTTTCGCGCGCTGTGGGTGCGTTTCTTCGAAGCACTCGGCAAGCTCGCCTACGACGCGGCCGACGAGATCGTCGCGCTCTACGAGGCCAATCGGCACCGTCAGATCGCCGACGGCGCCGATGCCGCCCGGACGCGCAACATTCCGAACGGCGTCGACGTGGACGGCTTCGCGCCGCTGCTGGACAAGCGGGACGGCGGCCCGCGCCGCGTCGTCGCGCTGATCGGCCGCGTGGTGCCGATCAAGGACATCAAGACGTTCGTCCGCGCGATGTTCATCGCATCGCGGACGATGCCGGAAATCGAAGGCTGGATCGTCGGGCCGGAAGAAGAGGATCCCGCGTACGCGCTGGAATGCCGGGCGCTCGCGCAGAGCCTCGGGCTCGCGACGACGGTGCGCTTTCTCGGCTTCCAGCGGATGCACGACATTTTGCCGAAAGTCGACGTGATCGCGCTGACCTCGATCAGCGAGGCGCTCCCGCTCGTCGTGCTCGAAGGCTTCGCGGCCGGCGTGCCGTCGATTACCACGGACGTCGGGTCGTGCCGGCAACTGATCGAAGGGCTCGGAGAGGACGACCGCGCGTTCGGGCCCGCGGGCGCGGTCGTGCCGATCGCGAATCCGGCCGCGTTCGCGCAGGCGGCGCTCGACCTGCTCGGCGACGCGCAGCGCTGGCAGGCCGCGCAGCAAGCCGGCCTCTCCCGCGTCCGACGCTTCTACACGCGTGCACAGATGATCGACCGGTATCGGGCGTTGTACGATGCGCTCGCGATCGCCCCCGACCGGATGCGCCGCGGGCGGCCGTTCGAAGCCGGCTGCCCGGTGCACCATGCAGGTGCGGGCGTGGTTGCATCCGGCTCGAGCAAGGAGGGCCGCTGATGGCCGGCATCGGCTTCGAGTTGCGCAAGATCCTGCGGCAACAGACGCTCTTCGGCGTCGCACGCGCATACGCGTATGCGGGGCTGATCAGCTCCGGGCCGCTGATTCTGTCGATATTCGGAATTCTGATCATCGGCGTGATGAGCGTCGCGTTCGTGATACCCAAATATGCGATCGTCCAGTTTCAGGTGTCGGTGACTTACCTGATCGCGTGCAGTCTGATTCTGACCGGGCCGCTGCAATTGTCGTTCACGCGCTTCATCTCCGACCGGCTGTTCGAGAAGCGCGACGATCTCGTGCTGTCGAACTATAACGGTGTGGCGTTGATTGCCACGGCGGCATCGGGATGTGCCGGCTGCATCGCGGTGGCGTCGGGATTTCGCGGCGAGCCGCTGCTGTATCGGCTGCTGATGGTCGCGGGATTCGTCATCGTCAGCAATATCTGGATCGCGGTGATCTTTTTGTCCAGCGTGAAACAGTACCGGCAGATTCTCGCGGTATTCCTGGTCGGATACGGCTGCACGGTCGCGTTCGCGCTGATGCTGAACCGGCAGGGCATTTGCGGCCTGCTCGGCGGTTTCGTCGCCGGGCATCTCGTCTTGCTTACCGGGCTTTCGGGGTTGATCTACCGAAACTACCGCAGCGATCGCTTCGTCTCGTTCGAGATGCTCGACCGGCGCTTCGCGTATCCGACGCTCGCGCTTGTCGGACTGCTGTTCAATCTCGGCGTATGGCTCGACAAGTTCATGTTCTGGTATGCACCGGGCACGGGTGCGCAGGTGATCGGGCCGTTGCGTGCATCGGTGATCTACGACATACCCGTGTTCATCGCGTACGTTTGCGTGATGCCCGGGATGGCGACGTTCCTGGTACGCATCGAGGCGGACTTCGTCGAGTATTACGATGCGTTCTACGAAGCCGTGCGCAGCGGTGCGACGCTGCGGCACATCAACGACATGCGCGACATGATGGTCGGCAGCGTGCGCGCCGGGCTGTATGAAATCATCAAGGTGCAGGCCGCCGTGCTGGTGCTGATCGTCGCATTCGGTCACTGGCTGCTGGCGGCCCTGCATATCTCGACGCTGTACCTTCCGCTTCTGCTCGTCGACGTGATCGCCGCGAGTCTGCAGGTGCTGCTGCTGGGTTTGCTGAACGTATTCTTCTATCTCGACGCGCGCCGGCTGGTCGTGGCGCTGTCGACGGCTTTCGTCGCGCTCAACGGCGTGCTGACCGGCATCACGCTATGGATGACGCCGGATGCATACGGCTATGGCTTCGCGCTTGCGCTGCTCGTTCTCGATGTCGCGGCGGTCCTGCTGCTCGACCGCAAGTTCGGCCGCCTCGAATACGAAACCTATATGTTGCGTCATTGAGGAGATATGTTTTCATTCCGAATCCGTCGGCCGCACGGGCGGCCGATGATGGCGCTGGCGTCGGCCGCGGCTGCCATCGCAGTCGTCATCTTGGGTGCGCTGTGCGGGCGGGCAGGCTATGCGCAACCCGCACCGCCCGTATCGTCGCCTGACGCGTGCGATCCGGCCGATGCGATGCGTGCGCATTCCGTCGCGTTCTTCTACGGCAACGACGTGCCGGTTCGCCAGCTGGAGAAGTTCGATGTCGTTGTCGTCGAACCCGACAGCGGCTTCGATCCACGTGCGCAAGACGTGCGACGCCCCGCGTGGTTCGCCTATGTGAGCGTCGGCGAAGTCACGCAGGAGCGCGACTATGCGCGCAGGATGCCGAAACGGTGGTTGTTCGGGCGTAATACGACATGGGCGTCGGCGGTCGTCGATCAGTCGGCGCAGGGGTGGCCGTCGTTTTTCGTCGAACAGGTGATCGCGCCGCTGTGGGCGCGTGGGTACCGAGGCTTCTTTTTCGACACGCTGGATTCGTACCAGCTCGCCGCGAAGACGGAAGCGGCGCGCGCGAAGCAGGAGGCTGGCCTGGTCGCCGTGATCCACGCCGTGAAATCGCGCTATCCGACTGCGCAACTGATCCTGAACCGCGGCTTCGAGATCTTGCCGAAGGTGCATGACGCGATCGCCGCGGTTGCATTCGAATCGCTGTTCGGCAACTGGGATCAGCGCAACCGGCGTTACGGCGCCGTCCCCGCGGCGGATCGCGACTGGTTGCTCGCGCAAGCAAAGGCGATTGAAGCGCGCTATGCGCTACCGGTGGTCTCGATCGACTATTGCCCGCCGGAAGACGCGGCGTGCCGCGACACGATCGCCGCGAAGATTCGCGCGACGGGTCTCATTCCGTATGTGACGGACGGAGCGTTGCGCACCGTCGGCACGGGCCCCGATGCGACGGCATCATGGCGATGCCGCGACGCGAGGTTCGGCGGAGATTGACGCATTCTGCCTACTGCTGTCGAGCGTATCTCGAGACAGCGCGTCGATTGCCGCAATGATCGAATTGAACAGCCCGGAGAGTTCGTCTGCGTGCACACTGACGCGAGCAAGCATTTCTCGCTGCTCGGCGGTCGCGGCCTCTGCTTGCCAGCGCATGAACTGCTCGTCTTGAATCGGTAACGTTTTTCGTTGCCGGGCGTAGTAATGCCGGATTCGTCCAAGCATCGCGCCGTCCAGCACGTGCGGCTCCATTTTGTGCGTGGTCAGTTTGACCTGTATCCCACGCGCTTCGTCCAGTTGAGCGTCGAACAAATAAAGGAAGGTCGGCAAAAACCGGATCGGTCGCCATGCCGGCGCTTGTCGCGTGGTGTCGTTCATCGTTGGAAATCCGCCGGGATGACTGTTTTGTCGATCTGTGTCGAGAGTCCCCCACGCTGCGCGCGCCGGTATTGAGCCACTGGCTGGACATCGACCGCGCAATACATGCAATCGGTATGCCATCGGGTCCGCTGCGATCAGGCAAGGGTTGGCCGGCAGGGCTGAAACCCATGTGTCAACGGTTCGTGACACCGATGTATGGAAATCCGTACTCGTCGCGGTACGCGACGATGCGACCGCGCTGCTGTTTCCCGTTTCCCCGGTGACGAGGGCGTCCTGCATTTTCATCACGGCCGACGCGACGTTTTTCGCGGCAATCGATAAAAAGATAATACGCCCGTGATCGTTTGCGAGGACGGATAGTCACCTGAGGCGCAAGCGTGTCAGGGCAAGCCGACCGATATATCCGACCATCTCGCGAAAGGTTTCCTCAGGCGAGGAATGCATGAGTTACAGGAAGTTTGCTTGCGTGCCGACATAACGAACAACAACACACGGGGGGAAGCAAGCATGGGTTCCATGACAGTCGGCAGGAAGCTGGGCGTTGCATTCGGTATCGTCGTACTTATATCGTTGATCGGCAGCGCGATCTCGATCGTCAATTTTCTGAAGCTGAATCAGGCGAACGGCTGGAACGTTCATAGTTACCAGGTCTTGCGAGCGAACGACGACATGCTGACCAGCATGGTCAACATGGAGACGGGCGTGCGCGGCTACGTGGCCTCGGGGGATGACCGGTTTCTGGAGCCCTACAAGGCAGGCGTCAAGCAGTTCGCCGCGTCGCTCGATGTCGTTCGCGGCCTCACCGCGGACAACGCGGCGCAGCAGCGTCGTCTCGAGACACTGCGCGACATGCATCGGAAGGTGGCGGAGATCGATGACAAGCTGATCGCGATGCGGCGTGACGTCAATGCCGGTACGCAGCCGGCCAACGTGCTGATCGACTACTTCAAGCAGGGCAACGACAAGCAGTTCATGGATCGCTATCGAGCCGTGGCCGCCGAGCTGAACGAGGCCGAGCAGTCGCTGCTCGATCAGCGCTCAGGGGAAGTGGCTAGCTTGACTGCGTTGACCAAGTTGACGCTGGCGGCAGCAGGCGTCATCACCGTCGTCCTCTCGATCGTGCTGGGAACCGTCATCACGCGCGGAATCATGCGGTCGCTGGGGGGCGAGCCCGCCGACGCCGCGGTCGTGGCCGGGCGTATTGCCGAAGGCAATCTCGAAGCACCTGTGCCGGTCGCGCCGAACGATCGCGGCAGCCTGATGGCGTCGCTCGAATCGATGCGGCGGCAACTGAGCGGCATCGTGTCGGAAATCCAGTCGACCGCGGAATCGATCACGACTTCGGCTGGCGAAATCGCGCAAGGTAACCTGGATCTCTCGCAGCGAACGGAGGAGCAGGCGGCTTCGCTCGAGGAAACGGCGGCCAGCATGGAGCAGTTGACCGCGACGGTTCGTCAGAATACGGAAAACGCCCGGCAGGCGAATGCGCTCGCGGGCAGCGCGTGCGAGGTCGCGATGCGCGGCGGCGAAGTGGTGAACCAGGTGGTCGACTCCATGCGCGCCATTTCGAGCAGTTCGGGCAAGGTTGCCGAAATCATCGCCGTGATCGAGGGGATTGCGTTCCAGACGAACATCCTCGCGCTGAATGCGGCAGTCGAGGCCGCGCGTGCGGGCGAGCAGGGGCGCGGATTTGCGGTGGTGGCCGGCGAAGTGCGCACGTTGGCGCAACGCAGCGCGAACGCGGCCAAGGAAGTCAAGGATCTCATCACGGGTTCGGTGGAAAGCGTGGCCCAAGGGTCGCAGCAGGTCGAACGCGCGGGCGCCACCATGTCGGAGATCGTGCAGTCCGTGCGGCGAGTGACCGACATCATGAATGAAATCGCATCGGCGTCGGACGAACAGGGAACGGGTATCGAGCAGGTCAACGTCGCCGTGGGCCAGATGGACTCGGTCACGCAGCAGAACGCGGCGCTCGTGGAGCAGGCATCGGCGGCCGCGCAGGCGATGGCGCAGCAGGCGACCACGCTGCGCGAGGTGGTCGGGGTATTCAGGATCGGTCGCGCGCTCGCGCACTGACGCCCCCCGAATCCCGGTGCTCCACTCGAAGTCGATGCGCGAGGCGCCGAGTCGCTCGCGTGGCGATGCTTTCGTGGATCGAGGCAGTTTGTCGCAGGATGTTCGGTGAACCGAGCGCCGGCCGTATCGCGCTTCCGTGTGGCGACCACGTCATGCCCGCATGTCGTTTCGCCCCTCTTCAAGCGTGGATGAATGTCTGCGCAAGCTTTCTACAGGTTCTCGACCGGAACGGGAATCGTCTCGCCTTGATACGGTATCGCCGAGAACGGTCCAACCGCGCGAAGGATCCGATGCCGATTCAGTTCGAAGGCCAGCCGAATCTGCTGTTCGCTCGTATCCCGGGCGCCGAGGCAGGTGCGGACGGTCTCGCGCAATAACGAAAACGAGCGATATCCCCAACCGAATCCATAAGCGGAAAATTGCAGCGTGCCCGCATCCGTCAAAACGGGCAGCGTGCTCTCGATCGGTAGCATGTTCATCCTTGGCACCTGTTTGAAGACCATACGGTATGTCGCCGCGCATAGGGGCAGCGTGACGGTCAGGCGAGCATGCCGCGCTATCCGGTCCGCTTTCGACTACGTCCACCGTTGCATGGGCCGCTTCCTGTTCGCGCGAAACATGCAAGCGACGTGCCACGTCAAGGCCTATGCCGGACAAAGGCACTCCCAACAGCGAACAATCAGATGTGTCAATCAATCGATACACCGGCGTCAACGAATTAGACGCCGATCGAGGTTGATGTGGGTATTGTTTTATTGCCGTCAATCAACCGAAATAGTTTGGAAAGGGAGGCGATGCCGGTTACATCGCCGATACCGTTCATTCGCACGGCGGGTTTTCGCAAAGCCAGTGCGCATAGGCTCATGGCGCCGGCTCGAATCGAGGTCGGGCGAACGTCGACGAATCGTTCGGCTGCTTGACGCCGGATGTTGCCCGGGACGATTCGTCGAGCCACGCGATGATCGAATCGTACAGCGCGGCGAGGTGGTCGGCGCGCTCGCCGATCCGCCTGAGCATTTCCCGTTGCTCCGTAGTCGTGGCTTCCCATTGCCAACGCATGAATTGCTCGTATTGAATCGGCAACAGCTTCCGTTGCCCGATGTAGTAATGCGTGACTCGCTCGCGCATCGCAGGATCGGCCATGCGTCCTTCCGTCGTGTGCCGGGTCAATTTGTCGAAGGTCGCCCGCGCTTCGTCCACTTGAATGTCGACCAGATAAAACAGGATCGGCAAAAACTCGATGGGCCGCCATACCGGCGGCCGTTGCGTGTCCTTCGTCATCGTTTGAATGTCGATCAAGCTTCGCTCGGCCGGTTCCGGCGCGCGCCGACATCGATCGTTTCCATCAGTCGATCGATGTCGAGCAGGGTCAGCATTTGTTCGCCGTCGTCCCCTTCATGGATGGCGAGGCCCGTGACGCATTCCGTTTGCATCGCGGTCCCGACCTCCGGCGCGGGACGGCGAGCGGAGAGATCGATATCGACCACGCCGCTCACCGAGTCGACGATCAAACCGATCGCCTGTTCCGCACCGTCGAGTACGATGATGGCGGTCGGTACGGTGTCGCTGATCGGGTCCAGCGAGAACGTCGTGCGCAGGTCGACGATCGGCATGACGAGGCCGCGCAGGTTGATCGTGCCTTTGACGAACGGCGGCGCATCGGCGGCGGGCGTCGGTTCTACATAGGGGCGAATTTCGCGGACACTCATGATATCGATGCCGTATTCGTCGTCGCCGAGCACGAAAGCGACAAATACCTGCTTGGTCGCGTCGCCGGCGCTTTCGCGTACGGGTACGCTCTCCGCGATTTCAACTGCTTCCGTCATGTCATGCTCCAGAAAATGGATGGTTAGTGCCGTATCAAAAGGCGGTCCAGTCTGCTGCCGCGTCCATCGCGGCACGGGGTGACGGCGCGCTTGCCTCCGTCACGGGCGTGCGGCCCGGTCGCACCGGCCGTGACACGGCCGCCGTGGTGGCCGCACCCCGGCGCGTCGCCGGCTGATCGTAGGCATGGCTATCCACGGACCCGACACGGAAGAACGAGACGGCCTCGGTCAATCGATGGCCCTGATCTTCGAGCGACTTCGACGCGGCCGCCGCTTCTTCCACCAGTGCCGCGTTCTGTTGCGTAACTTCGTCCATCTGTGTGATCGCGATGTTGACCTGTTCGATCCCGCGACTTTGTTCGGAGGAGGCCGCGGCGATTTCACCCATGATGTCTGTCACGCGTGCCACGGCCTTCGTCACGTCGGCCATCGTATGGCCCGCATCGTCGGCAAAACGCGAGCCGTCCCGAATCTTCTGGACGGATGCGCCGATCAACGCCTTGATTTCCTTGGCTGCACTCGATGAACGCTGCGCGAGGCTTCTCACTTCGCTCGCCACGACGGCGAAGCCGCGACCCTGTTCGCCCGCGCGGGCAGCTTCCACGGCGGCGTTCAGCGCGAGAATGTTGGTCTGGAACGCGATGCCCTCGATGATCCCGGTGATCTCGGCTATCTTCGACGAGCTGTCGCTGATGTCGGTCATGGTTTCCACGACCTGGCTCACCACCGCGCTGCCTTTGTGCGCGACGTCCGACGCACCGTTGGCCAGGGCGCTCGCCTGTTGCGCGCTCTCCGCGTTCTGACGCACGGTAGCGGTGAGCTGTTCCATGCTCGATGCCGTCTCCTGCAGCGACGCCGCCTGTTGCTCCGTGCGGGACGACAGGTCCTGGTTGCCGGACGCGATCTGGCTGGATCCCGTCGCGATGCTGTCCGCGGCGGTACGGACTTGCCCGATCAGCCGGACGAGGCTCGCCTGCATCTCGCCCATCGATGCCAGCACGCTGCCCTGCGGCGCGGCCGCGGCGCCGTCCACGGTGCCGAGGTCGCCCGCCGCGACGCGGCGTGTGATGTCGCTCAGGGCGCCGGGTTCCGCGCCGAGTGCGCGCGTGATGCTGCGCGTGATCAGGAGCGCCGCAACGACGGCGGCGGCGACGGCGGCGAGACAGATGCCGATCAGCAGCGCGCGGTGTCTGTCGTACTGTTGCGCGGACGCCTGCTTGCTTTCGGCCGCCCGATTGCTTGCGAAGCCGGCGTAGGTGTCGGCTGCTGCGACGAGTTCCTTCAGTAGCGGCCGGCATTGATCGTCGATCATCGCGATCGCCTGGTCTCGCTGGCCGTGCAACGCAGCGTCGCCGATCGCGACGGCCACCGGGCCGTATCGCGACTCGATGCGGTTGATCTCGGCCACCAGCGCGCGGCCTTTCGCCGTCACGTCGGGGTTGGTGGCGATGGCTTCGTTCAGCTGGCGAAGCCGTGCCTGCACTTCGTCGTGCGCCTGCGTCATCGCAACGCGTTCGGCTTCGATATCGTCGGGCTTCGTCACGAGCACCAGATTACGGACGGCGACCGCGCGACGAAGTACCGCCGCACGAACTTTTTCGGTCAACTCCGCGCGCGCACGCGCACCGTCGACGTAGTTGGCGAAACTGTCGTTCGCATCCCCGAGCGCACCGAGTGCGATCACCGAAACCAGAACCACCAGCGCGGCCATCATGCCGAAGGTCAGCGCGAGTTTCGCTCGCACGGTCAATTGTCCGAAGCTCATGTTTAGTCTTCCCCTGTCGTTTGCCCTGGTCGAGCGGTTGTCGTTGTGCTTGTTATGAACGTCGGGTCGGGAAGGCATCGACATGCGTCGACGCTCATCCGCGTCCCGTCGTTGAAATCACGATCACGCAGGGACCGGTACCGGCTTCGATGTCTTCGCGTGCTGTTTCGCGAAGGATGAGCGCCGCCTGCCCGGTGCGATCCGCGAGATCGCTCCGGGCAATACATGCAAGCGGTGTGCCACATAAAGGGGACTGTCGGACAAGGCTTTGCGGGCAGCGCGGCAGCGAGACTGTCAACGCATCCGGACACGCGTGTCCGGCAATCCGACGCTAGCCGATGTCGAGGTGTGCCATGCGCGTGTACAGCGACTGGCGGCTGATGCCGAGCCGCTTCGCTGCTTCCGCGCGATTGTCGCCGGTGAGTCCGAGCGTGCGCAGGATCATCTCGCGCTCGACGGCGGCGAGTGCTTCCGACAGCGGACGATTGAGCATCGCGGCAGGCAGCAGCGCGTCGCGCGAAGGAACACCCGGTTCGTCGAGGAACGCGAGATCGCATCCGGTGACGACGGCGCCGGGCGCGAGCGCATTCACGCGCGCGATCGCGTTGCGCAGTTCGCGTACGTTGCCCGGCCACGCATACGCGATCAGGCGGCGCTCCGCCTGCACGGACAGCCGCTTCGTCGTAGTCGAGGCCGACGTCGTGTCGAGAAAATGGACGGCGAGCGGCAGGATGTCGGCCAGCCGCTCGCGCAGCGGCGGCAGATGAATGGGGATGACGTTGAGTCGGTAAAGCAGGTCTTCGCGAAACGTTCCGTTCGCGACCATGGTCCGCAGGTCCCGATGGGTTGCCGCAATCACGCGGACGTTCACCGAAATGGACCGGTTGACGCCGAGTGGGGTGACTTGCTGTTCCTGCAGCACCCGCAGCAGCTTGGCTTGCATGGAGGTCGCCATGTCGCCGACCTCATCCAGAAAAAGCGTGCCGCCATCGGCTTCGACGATTCGGCCGGTCCGGGCGGCCGTGGCGCCCGTGAAGGCACCTTTGCAATGGCCGAAAAGCTCGCTTTCGAGCAGCTCATGAGGAATCGCCGCGCAATTCACGGCAACGAACGGGCCGGCGCTACGCGACGACTCGACGTGGAGCACCCTGGCCGCGACTTCCTTGCCGGTTCCCGTTTCCCCGGTGATGAGAACGGTCGCGTCCGACGCTGCCGCGCGGCCGATACATTTCTGTACTTCGCGCATCGCCGCGCTGATGCCGAGCAAGCGCGGCTCCGCACCGGCAGGTTCGTCGAACGCGTCGACGTTCGCCTGCGCATGGGGAGCGGCATCGGACAGAGGATGGGCCGCGAAGATCCGCTCGAGCAGGCTCGCGATATCGTCGCGGCCGACCGGCTTCGTCAGGTGGTCGAATGCGCCGAGGCGCATGGCGGCGATCGTGTTGCCGCTACGGGCATAGGCGGTCAGTACCACCACGGGGACCGTCGCGAGTCGAGGGATGCGCCGCAGTTTCGCGAGCACGGCAATGCCGTCCATGTCGGGCAACCGGATGTCGAGGAATATGCAGGCGGGTTGCAGACCTCGGTCGACGCGGGCGAGCGCGTGCTCGCCCGTGCCGGCGCATAGGGTTTCGTGACCCAGATCGGTCAGCGTTTCAGACAATCCTTCGCAGAAGGCATCGTCGTCGTCGATCAGCAGGATGGTCGCCATGGGATATCGATGACAAAGCAAGTAGTAGGGGTGGCGGCGTGACAGGCGTTGCCGCCGTGCGACGCTGCGATCTCTCGAACCAGGGTGAGACCGAGCCCGCAGCCGCCGGGCCGCGCGCTGACGAAGGGCTCGAAGATGCGCGCGCGCTCGGCTTCGGCAACGCCGGGGCCGTCGTCGGCGACTTCGAGCACGAAGCGTGCGCCGCATGGTGAAGCGCGGCGGCTGGCCTCGACGTGAACCTTGCCGCCCGGGCGAACGTGCGCCAGCGAATTGACGATCAGATTGTCGAGCGCACGACGCATCTGGGCAGGGTCGAATACGGGGCGATCGGTCGTGTCGCTGGTGGAGGCCGTCGGCATATTGCAGGCCACCGTCAGCGCGACATTCTTGCCGCGCGCGAGCTCGTCGTGTGTCTGCACGCTTTCCGAAAGCCACGTGGCCGGATCGACCGGCTCCAGGCGCGGCGTAACGGGCTGGGTGAGCGCCAGGAGCCTGGACACCTGGATTTCGATGCGCTCGATCTGGCCGAGTATCGAGCGCAGCGCCGATTGCTGCCGGCAGGCATCGCCGGCCAGCGCGTTCTCGGCTTTCAATCGCATCGCGCCAGCCGGATTGCGAATTTCATGCGCAACCTCGGCGGCCAGTGTGCCGAGCAGCGCGACACGATGTGCTTGCGCGAGGCGTATTTCCAGTTCGCTCGCGTGTTCGCGAGCATTGCGGGTACGCGCAGTACAGCGGTTGAATGCATGCGCGATCCGATCCAGTTCCGGCTCGCCCGGGCAGGGGATGCTGCCGGCGGAATCGGCGTCGTCGTTCGAGAGCGCCGTGTCGAGCCGCACGAGTTTGTCGCGCCATGCGCGCAGTGCGAAGGCGAGATACAGGGAAACGGCGAACAGAAGCGCCAGAACGACGGCAAACGTTGCTACGATGGCGTCGCCCAGACGGACCAACATCGATTGCGCGCGCACAAGGGTCCATGCATAGAGCCCGGTATGTCCGTTCACGGGGCACGCGATCGCGACGACTGCGTCGTGGTGCCTTCCCGCTATTTCGGCGGCGGAGCGCACGCCGGTGGACGCTGCCGAGAGCGCGCTCAGGATCAGCGGCGTTTCCGCTTCCGGAATGTCGCGCTTGATGCCGCTGCCGGGGTACGACGGAAACGCGTAAGCCAGAAATCCACCGGCACGCTCGGGCGCATTCGCCGACGGCGCGGAATGCAACGCGCCAGCGTGCCAGAAGCCCCCTTCGATACCCGCGGATGCGGCAAGGGCCGCGTTGAGTACGTCGCGCAACAGTTGAACGCTCGGCTCCGTCGCGTGAGGTAACGACAGCGTGTAGTGGGAAGCAATCGCGTCGCACGCGTCGCTCGCGCGCTGCCTGGCGGATGCGATCCGGTGGCCTTCGGTGCAACTGGCCATTAACCAGACGATTGCGACCAGCGATGCGCACAACGCCGCGGCAAGTGCCCTGAGTAGCGACAATTGCGTTGAAAACCTCGGTCTGACTAGCGGCATGGTCTTGCGTGGAACGGTGCTACGTCGGTGCTCATGGAAATGGTCTGCACAATGCAGGGCAATCGCGTTCGCGTCTGCGTCGACGTTCGGTCGAGAATAATGGGGTGGCCGTGGGGACGATGTGGCGGGCCATTCTTGTTTGAAGCATGCGATGTATGCGGTACGCACGCACTCGCATCGCTCGGTTGGCAGGTTTTGTCAGACAACAGCTTCTGAAACGCGACACGTTCCGGCTGTGAAATCAATGTGTCAGACCGGTTCGTGGTCGTATCCGGAAGTGATCCTTATTATCTGAATGGTACAGAAACGTTTTATTTTCGTCCTGTGCGCAATCGTTTGCGTATGTGCGCGATCAATAAAAAGCAATGCGGTCCCGCGTCCGCACCGGCACGCCGCGCGTGTGGAAGTTCCACCTCGGCAAGTTTGCGCGAGCAGCGTAGCGAACATTCGTCGACGCGAGCGGCGGTCGAGTCAATGGCGCCGATGATGGGCTGTACGGCGCAGACGACGCTCGCATTGGGCAAACCAGGTCGATCATGGCGATCGTGATGGCGTGACCACTGACGAACGCGAACGGCTGAAGGCCGTGGAGCGCAACGTTAATGGGACGAGGGAGTCTGTCGGTTCCATTTTTTCAGGCCGGCCTCGGTAAAGATCTCGTCAGGATGGAACATGCTCCGCGCATCCACCGGGACATGACGCCCTCCATTCTGCGGAATCCGAATCAACTCATGTGTTGATTTCCATCGAGAGGCTTCCCACTGCGCGCCAGATGGGTTGGTGAAATCTCGTGTTGACCGCCAGGGTTAAGTTTCTTTTAAGTCCGCCTTCGTATCTTGTGTTCAGGGCGCGTGAATGATGCAACTGCGTGATGTCCAGTCAGCCCTACGGGAACAACAACGATCAGAGAAGGAGAATTCGACATGTCCACCCTGAACAGAAAGAAAGTAGCCTTCTGCGTGATGTCGGTCGCATTGCTGGTCTGCGGCACTGTGCCTGCCGGCTATGCGGTCGCGGCCGTCACCCAGGCAAAGGCCGTCAACCAGGATTTCACGAAACTGTCGCATGCCGGGAATCGGGCCATGATTGACGTCATGATTGCCCGATCTGCGCTCTTCGACGGCCATCCTGAGGCGGCCACCCATCTGCTGGCCGACGCCAAGACGGCCATGCAGGCGGCGAAGTCCGACAACTCGGCCTTCATGAAGGCCGAATCGACGCTGAGCGACGCCGCCGGTGCACACGCCAACACGGCTACGAGCAATCAGGCTACGGCATGGCTGCCGGTCGGCGGTGACATGACCGTACTGGATGACTTTACCGCCCAGCCGGTCAAGGCCAAGGCAGTCGCCAACGCCAACGCGGCCTTGAAGAAGGGGGACCGCGAAGGGGCGATCAAGGCGCTGAAACTTGCTGACGTCAATGTCGCCTATACCGTCGACGTCGTTCCACTCGACCAAACCGCCGAGCGTATCGATCAGGCGTCGGCACTGCTGAACGCGGGCAAGTATTACGAAGCAGGTGTCGTCCTGCACCACGTGCAGGACAGCCAGCGCTTCGATCAACTCGATATTAATGCCGTGCCGGCCACCCGCGGATAAACCATCGTGAGCGATACCTCCCATAGCCTGCTGACGTGGATTCTCATCGGCGGTGCGTCAGGCTGCTTTGCCGGGGTGGTCTGGCGTGGACGCCCGTACCAGATCATTCGCGATATCGTTCTGGGCGTCATGGGCGCATGCGTGGTCTCAGGTATTGCTCATGTCCTAGATTTATCGGTAGCCAACAGCGTGTTTCTCGACATTGTCACCTCCACGGCGGGTGCGCTCGTCGCACTCGCCGCAATGCGTCAATTGCGCAAGACCTAGTCTGACGCGCAAGCGGCTGATACGCTCGATACACCGATTGTCGTCGCGCGCCGCGCTGCAACCGACGATCGTCAGGCAACTGAGGATGTTACAGGGCGAGAATCCTGCATGCGCCTTCAAGTTCCCCTCCTAAAAGTACGCGCGCGGCGTTTGTAGAGGTGGCTCCGGCATTTTCTGCTGTGCGCCCCGCGGCATCGGAATCGCGCGTCCGGAGCCGCACGCAGATCGCCGATGACGGCCCCACGCGATGGAGCACGGGGTTCCCAATGCCGTCGATCACGAGTTCCCTTCCGCAAGTTTGCATTTTGTCGTAAACAACTTGTATGGACCATTCATCATCGCCTCGGGAACCTCTATGAGAAATAGGTAAGGATCTAGCCGCCTGACTATCGGATTCGGGTTATTGACGGTCCTACCGGTGGCAATCGCCGTGACCGCGTTTTACGGAATGTGGCAATTGAACCATCAACTTGACGCTATTACGCGAGTAAGCAATACGGAAGCACGGTTGGCAAACCCACTATGCTCATCAATACAGGATCGCGCAATCGCCATCCGGAATCTGGCGTTGCTCACTGCCCAGCAAGATATGGCACAGGAAGCCGACGGCATTCCTTGCGCTCAACGCAGCGGTCGACGCGGCGCGTGCGGATGAGCAGGGACGAGGCGTCGCGGTTGTCGCAGGTGAAGTCCGAACCTTGGCACAACGAAGTGCGGTAGCGGCGAAGGAAATCAACGAGCTCATCGGAACATCGGTATCTCACGTCGCTGCGGGTTCAAATCCGGTTTCGAACGCTGGAGCGACAATGGAGGAGATCGTCCGATCGTAAGCGATCGATAAACGACGCCCCTCGGTCATCAAACGTGTAAGAACGCTCTGATATCCTTCGCCTCTCATTCTGGTTGACCAGGGGAGTAGTGACATGCGTTGGATAGTGCCTCTCGTACTGGCGATCGTATGTATGTCCGCGCTGGCTGATCCGGCCGCTTTTAACGCAGGGATAATCCGGCTCACGGGGGTGAACGAAGCTGCCCCTTTCAACACGGTGATCTTTTACCCTACGCGTGAGCGCGAGGTTCCGTGGCAAGCGGGCCCGTTCACTGTTGAGGCGACGCGCGATGCTTCGCCTGTACCGGATGGCCGTTTCCCCGTTGTATTGATTTCACATGGACGAGGCGGCGGTCCCTTCAGCCACCGTGAATTGGCCACAACTCTGGCTCGCGCCGGATTTATCGTCGTCTTGCCGACGCACGTTGGGGACGCTTCAGGCTATCCCCGAGCGCCGTCCCAAGCCCAGATTCTGATTGATCGCCCCCGGCAGGCAGAGGCCGCGCTCAATGCAGTCCTCGCGGATCCACGGTTTTCCGCGAGCGCCGATGTCGGCCGAATTGGCATGATCGGATACTCAGCCGGTGGCTACACTGCGCTGATTCTGGCCGGAGCGAAACCCGATTTTGCGTATGCCGGTGCGTACTGCGCAGATCACGATGATCCGGGATCGTGTCCGCGTCCAGCAACCAGCAATGGTGCGCACGGCACCCAAGGCAAAGCGGCCGTACCCGCTGACCTGGTAGCTTGGCAACCGCCCGTTGATCGCCGCCTGAAGGCCTTGGTGCTGATGGATCCGCTGGCGATGATGTTCGAGGCATCTGGCTTGTCCGCCGTGCGCGTACCGACGATGCTCTATCGACCGCGGGACGACAGCTATCTTGGTTCTGCGAGAAACGCTCTTGGAGTTGTGTCAGGCTTGCCCACACCGCCCGCAGTCCACATCGTGCCAGGCAACCACTTCGTTTTCATTGATCCTTGTCCGGCCTCGGTCGCCGCCAGTGCGGCACTGATCTGTCAGGATGCGCCCGGGATCGATCGTGTGGAGATTCATCGCCAGATCGACCATGAGGTCGTGGAGTTCCTACGCGCAAATCTATAAGTCATCCAGACTGAGCTGACCTGCTCCAGGGAAGCAACGCGGCGTGGTCGATGGCCGACCAAGCGGAAAGCCTGAAAGCGGCAGTGTCTATCTTCAAAGTCGACTAGTAGCCACGGCCGATTCCGTTGCCTTGGCTCATTCACGGAGGCTGAGGGGACCGCCGCCTCGCCCATGTGAAATCAATACAACGGGGAAGCGGCCATCCGGTACAGGCGAAGCATCGCGCGTCGCCTCAACGGTGACCGGGCCCGCTTGCCACGGAACCTCACGCTCACGCGTAAGGGTAAAAGATCACCGGATTGAAAGCGGCAGAGCCGGATTACCCCTGCGTTAAAAGCGGCCGAATCAGCCAGCGCGGAAAGCGTACATACGATCGCCAGTACGAGAGGCACTATCCAACGCATGTCACTGCTCCTGGTCAGCCAGAATGAGAGGCGAAAGCTATTAGAGCGTTCTTGCGCGTTTGATGACCGAGGGGCGTCGTTTATCGATCGCTCACAGTTGACTTATTCGCGATGCTACGCACGTGCGGTCTCGTCGCGCTCTTGTCCTCGGGCGTGATGAACCAGCTGACTGCCACCTTGGGACTTGGCCAGATATAGTGCTTGATCTGCAGCTGCGAGCAGATCGGTGAGTGCAATCATCTCCGAATTCGATGTCGCCAGGCCAATGCTGACGGTTGCTTGAATTCGATGACCGTCGGCGCTGTGAACCATCCTGGCAAACTGGCTCGCAATGATTTCTCCGACTGTTTTCGCGCGATGGCTATCGTGGTCAGGCAGCAGGGCAGCAAATTCTTCACCGCCGATGCGCGCCAGAATCGTATTCGCGTCGGTACTGGCGCGAACCACGCTCGCGAACGACCTCAATACCTCGTCGCCGGCCTTGTGACCATAGCGATCGTTAATTCTTTTGAAGTGGTCGAGATCAAACGCAAGGAGCGTGACAGGGCGTCGACGTATTGCGCAATCGTCGATCACTCGCTCTCCCTCTTCAAAAAACAGCCTGCGATTTCCCAGGCGGGTCAAGTAATCCGTACGGGACTCTTGCAGGAGTTCGCCATGAACTTCCTCCCGGGTGAGCCGGAGTAGCGTCATCGGCAAAATGACGGAATAGAGGACACCCTCGTACATCGTGATTTTGCTCGAAATTGACAATGCTTGCGTCCCAAAAATCGAGACCAGCCATGGCAGGACAATGGCTCTGGCAGCGTAGAACAATGCATGGATTCCCGTCACCGCCACAGCGACGCGTCGAGATTGAACGGCCGGCATCGCGTCACGTCGTGTCAGTTCGAGGGTTGTCATTGCGGAAACGAGCGCGATGGGTATCGCGCTGGCATAGAGCCATACTGCGGCCTGCCAGCGCGCACCGGCCGCCGCCCATGTAAGCCCCATCAAGAGAAGCAGACCGATCGAGCTTGCGAGATGCCGCCGGCCGTTGAACATTGCCACAGCGTGCAAAACCAGGAGATAGCCGCCCAGAATCACGAGATTGCTTATAGCAGCGCCAGCGGAGCCCAGCAGTTCAAGCCGAAACGCAGCCACCGCGCAACCGACCCCTAGCGTCGCATAGCCGGCCGCCAGCATTCGCAGTTCGTTGCTGCGCTTGGGATGCGATACGTGCTCCCAATATGTCATGGCGGAACTGGCCAACAAGGTTCCGATCGCTAAAAGGTAGAGGGTAGCAAGATCGACTTTCATCGTCGTTATAAAGCACGTCGCCGCCACGACGAGGAAGAGGTTGCCGACAAACCTGCAATAACGGCAGATACTAACAATTCTTGAGAATAGACGGGGAAATGGCGATCCTTACGTTTCAAAAACTGTTCTGGCCTCCTGTTCTTGTAAGTCCAATCGCAGTACTTTGCGGCGCAGCCAACAGAACGTTGAGTCAAATTTGTGCCGCCAGGCTGCTTGACTGATCCTGAAACGGGTTGGATTCGCTTTCGGGGATGACGTTTCGATTCGATGGCCGGGAATTGGGTTCGTCTCGATCGAGGAGGGAACGGCGAAACCATCGCGCTGGCGTTGCCGGTGATCACGCCCGGTTCGACCCTATCCCCGGCACACCCGGGCGTGCTCCGGCCAGTAGGCCGTCTCGCCGCCGATACCGGCGACACGGTCGGCTGGCCGCTCGGCGTGATGTCGGCAAAGCGCATCGTGACCGACCGTCCGATGGCGCGAGTGACGCAGGAGTTGGGGCGGCGGAGTTACGCCTTCGGCGCGTATTGCATCTCGCCGTTGCCGAACGACCAGTCTTCGCGCGCGACGTCAACGAGGCTGATCCACACATCTTCCTTGCGCACGCCGGCCTTCGCGTGGATGCCGTCCGCAACGGCGCGGTAGAAGGCCTTCTTCACGTCGATCGTGCGCCCCGCGTTCCAGGTGACCTGGATAAACACGATGCCGGACGTGTAAGTCACGCCCAGATATCCGTCGGCCGGATAGACGAGCTCGTCCGGCGCATGGCGCGAAATGATCTGGAACTTGTCGTTCTCCGGGACGTTGGCGATCGTGGTCATCGCTTCGTAGACCGTGTCGCTGACAGCCTTGACGACTTCGGGCGATGCGTCTTTCGACAGATTGATTCGTACGAGGGGCATTTCATTCTCCGTGGACTGGTGTGCGATTGCGTTTGAGAGTAGGCTAGTGCACAAGTTTCCACAAACGAATGTTTTTCATTGAAATGTTGACGAATCGGAATGATGATTGAAGAACTGAAATCGTTCATCGCGGTAGTCGACGCGGCTTCGCTGACCCGCGCGGCCGATCAGCTGTGCGTGTCGCAATCGACGATATCGAAGCGCATACAGCGGCTCGAGGAGGGGCTGGGTGCCACGTTGTTCGACAGAAACGCCAAGCCGCCGCGGCCGACGGCGCTTGCCAGCCGGGTCTACGAACAGGCCGTGCCGGTTCTACGCGCGTTGAACCAGCTTCACGACATTGCCCGGGAAGATTCTCCGCCGTCGGGGACGCTGCGCTTCGGCTTGCCGCAGGCCGTCGCGGATATCGTGCTGTTCGACGCCGTCATGACCATGAAGGCGCGGTTTCCTGCGCTGGACGTGAGGTTGCTTACCGACTGGAGCGTCGGTTTGCAGCGCATGGTCGAAAACGGATCGCTCGACGTCGCGTTGCTGATGTTGCCGGCGGGGGCTTCGCTGCCGGAGGACTTCGGCTGCAGCCTCGTCACGAGATTCGATGTGAAGGTGGTGCAGAGCGCGTCGAAGCCGGTCGTCGATGCTCGCGCGACGGTGGAAGCGCTGTCCGCCCACGGGTGGATACTCAACCCTGACGGCTGCGGCTATCGCGCCGCGCTCGAGCGTGCGATGGCCAATCGGGGGCAGCGCTTTCGATTGAGCATCGACACCTATGGAACCGACATGCAACTCAGGCTCGTGGCCAGCGGGCTCGGGCTTGGCCTCGTGCCGACGGACGTGTTGCGCGCGAGCCCGTGGCGTTCGCAGCTCAGCGTCGTCGAGGTCGGCGGCTTTGCGCTGGCGCTGGACGTGTGGCTCGTGTTTCCGCGCGCGCTAGGCAATCTGCGGCGCGCGGTCGACGTGCTCGCGGAGTCGGTGGCGGCCTCCTTCGAGCAACAGGCCATTGGGCAGTAGCGACGCGCGGTGTCCGGAATCATTGCTTATCCGACATGGCGAGGGCGGCGAGCCGGGTGCCAGAATCGGCTGGCAGCCTACGCACAGGCCGATGCCGCACGAGTTCGATCAATCACCTGGAATCCTGACCACCATGCCCTATCTGCAACTGGACGTGAACGACCACTATTCGGTGGAAGCCAAGCAATTGCTCGCCGCCAGAATGAGCGAGACCTATGCGCGGATGATGTCGGTCGATATTCGGCGTATCAGCGTCGCGATCCGGGAACTGGGGCAAGGCGGTGTCTGGCGCATTGCCGAGGCGGGCAAAGCGCCGGTCCCGGTCGCCGTGATGATGCTGGATATCCGGCGGGGGCGCCCGCCCGAGCAGCGCATGGAAGTGGCGCAGGCGCTTTGCGCGCACTGCGTGGAGATTCTCGGCCTGCGTGAGGACCGGCTCAATGTCGAATTCACGCAGCATTCCGGCGACGAGATGTACCACCCGGCGCTGGGCGGTTACAGCCCGGAGTGGGGCCCCGGCGAGCAATAGATCGTCCGCTTGCACGGCTGGCTGCCTGCAGACCTGCCGGTGGTCGGGCGCTCGGGGTTTGGGCAGGCAAGACCGCGCAAACCTCGCCTATTGGTTCAACAAGTCCTAGTTCACGAGCGGCGCGACTCCCGAGGCTCGCTGGATGGTCTGCGGGGGTTGCCCGAACGCGCGCAGAAACGCCTGGCGCATGCGCTCGCGGTCGCCGAATCCGGTTTCTCTCGCAATGATTTCGATCGGGTGGCGTGTCGTTTCCATCATCAGGCGCGCGGCCTCGACGCGCAGCCGCTCGACCGCCTTGGCGGGGGATTGCCCCGTCTCCTCCCGGAACACGCGGCTGAATTGGCGCGGGCTCAAACGTGCCGCCTCCGCCAGTCGTTCCACCGACAGATCGCTCGCCAGGTTCTCGCTCGCATAGGTCAGCGCCATTCGCACGCGGTCCGATCGCGCGTCCAGTTCCAGCAACGTCGAGAATTGCGACTGCCCGCCGCCGCGCCGTTGGTACAGCACGAGCTTGCGCGCGACCATGCGCGCCGTTTCCAGCCCGAAGTCGCTTTCGACGATCGCGAGCGCGAGATCCACCCCGGCGCTCATTCCGGCCGAAGTCCAGACCTGGCCGTCCACGACGAAGATGCGGTCTTCGTCGAGCTGCACGTCCGGATATTGCTTCCTGAAATCCCGCGCGTGATACCAGTGCGTCGTGGCCCGTTTCCCGTCGAGGAGGCCGGCGGCCGCGAGGACGAAGGCGCCCGTGCATATCGACGCAATGCGCCGCGAGTGGAAGGGCGCGCGACGCAGGAAGTCCACCAGCCTCGCCGACGGAAGCCGGCATTCGTTGTCGCCGGCGACGATCAGCGTGTCATAGCCGTCGTTGGCCAGTGGCTCGGTGTTGACCGAAAACCCCTGCGACGACACGACCGCTCCGCCGTGCTCGGACACGATCCGGAACTGGTACACCGCTTCGCCGCGGAGCAGATTCGCGTACTCGAACACGCTCGCCACCGCGAGCGCGAGCGACTGGAAATTTGGGTAAACAACGAGTCCTACGGTGTGCATGATGTCCGCCAGGTGGATGGCCTGATTAATTGAATCTAGCATAAAACGGACATTGCCGCGGGCTGCGGTGGCGCTTCACTCATGCCCTTGTGCGCGGCCCGATCCGGGGCTGCCGCGCTTTCGCCGGCATGCCCGTCGATGTCGTCGAGGCGCCGCCCGATGGCGTGGCGCAACGGACTGCGCGACCGTTTCGGGCATCGCGCGACGCGCGTTTCGTGTGGCCTCGATTCAATCAGGATGCCTATCTTCACCGGTTTTCCCCCCTGTCTTTTTCCAGGTTCGTCCTGTCGGCCGTCTTCGGAGGGGGCAAGGCACCGCGCGGCACCCTCTGCAGGGCCGATTTTGGGTAACCGGGCGTCTCTTGCAAAGGACGAATCCGCAAGGTTTCCGGTCAATGCATCGATGGCAGAAATCATTGCATCTATGACATTGAGGATGAGCGTGGTCGAAGCCAGAATTCATTCCACGAACCGACACCCGGTCGGCTCAATCCACGGAAAGGAAAAGACATGAGCACTTCCACGAAAGGCACCGCGCTGATCACCGGCGCATCGGCCGGCATCGGCGCCATTTACGCGGACCGCCTCGCCAAACGCGGCTACGACCTCATTCTGGTGGCGCGTAATCAGGATCGTCTGAATACGCTGGCGGGCCGCCTTACGGCCGAAACCGGCCGCTCGGTCGAGACCGTTGCCGCCGATCTGAACGACAAGGCCGCGCTCGCGAAGATCGAAGGCATTCTGCGCGAGGACAGCAGCATCACGATGCTGGTGAACAACGCGGGAATTGGCTCGGTCGCGTCGATTCTCAACGGCGACGTCGACACGATGGAGTCGATGATCAATCTGAACATCACCGCGCTCACCCGCCTGACTTACGCCGTCGCCCCGGTGTTCGCCGGCAAGGGCACGGGCACCATCGTCAACATCGGCTCCGTCGTTGGCATTGCGGTCGAACTGCTCAACGGCGTGTACAGCGCGTCGAAGTCGTACGTGCTGAGCTTCGGTCACGCCCTTCAGCGCGACCTGGCGGACAAGGGCGTGCGCGTGCAGACCGTGCTGCCCGCAGCGACGGCGACCGAGTTCTGGGATGTGGCGGGCTATGCGAAACAGAAGGAAGCCGCCAGCACGATGACGGCCGACGACTTGGTGGATGCCGCGCTCGCGGGCCTCGATCAGGGCGAGCTCGTGACGATCCCGACGCTGCACGACGGCGACGGCTGGACGCAATGGGAAGCGGCCCGCCGCGCGCTTACGCCCAAATTCGCGAACGCCAAGGCCGCTCCGCGCTACGCGCCGGATGCCAAGGCCGGCGCTTGAACCGGCTCACTCATTTTTTCGGAAGGGTTTGATGATGAACATCCTCAAGATCGGTGCTGCCGTACTCGCCACGTCGGCCGCGTTTGCATTGCCGGTGGGCGCGTCGGCGCAGTCGCGCGGCAAGGTGCTGGTTGTCATGTCGAGCGCTCACGCGCTCGATCTGCGCGACGGCAAGACATATTCGACCGGTTATTACCTCAACGAATTCGTCGTGCCGTACCGCAAGCTCGTCGAGGCGGGCTACGAGCCGGTGATCGCCAATCCGAACGGCGACATGCCGGTGATGGACGCGAACTCGAACAACAAGCTGTTTTTCGGCGGCGACGATGCCGCGCGCGCGGATGCACTGAAATACGCGCAGGGTATCGCGCAACTGAAGCATCCGAAGACGCTCGCGTCCGTCGTCTCCGAGGGGACCGACGGTTATGTCGGCCTGTTTATCCCCGGCGGCCATGCGCCGATGGTCGACCTGCTCAAGGACCGGAATCTCGGCAAGATCCTGGTCAGCTTCCATGACAGCGGCCGTCCCACCGGGATCATCTGTCACGGGCCGATCGTGTTGTTGTCGACGCTGCACGATCCGGATGCCTTCGTTGCATCGATGGTCGCCAACGACGGCAAGGCGAATGCCTTCGCGGCTGGCTGGCCGTATGCCGGTTACCGGATGACCGTCTTCTCGACGGGCGAGGAGCAGCAGCTCGAGGGGCCGAACGGGCTTGGCGGCAACGTGCCGTTCTATCCGGTGAACGCGTTGGCAGAAGCCGGCGCCCACGTCGACACGGTGGCGAACTGGCACGGCAATGTCGTCGTCGATCGCGAGCTGATCACGGGGCAGCAGCCGATGTCGGCGCCGGAATTCGGCGACGTCCTCGTGGCGAAACTGACGGCCCGCGCGAACGGAGTTCGTCCGTGACGGCAGCGGCCGGGCGTGTTGCGCCCGGCCGCTTCGACTTCGCTGCCGACTCGACATGGATCGGGCAATGGGCGGCATTTGACGCAGGCGAGCCGGTGGC
The DNA here is from genome assembly GCF_017104685.1 of Burkholderia sp. Tr-20355. Classification (NCBI taxonomy): domain Bacteria; kingdom Pseudomonadati; phylum Pseudomonadota; class Betaproteobacteria; order Burkholderiales; family Burkholderiaceae; genus Burkholderia; species Burkholderia sp. Tr-20355. Next base: position 52,412 of record NZ_JAAGPK010000009.1, read on the forward strand.
GATGGATCTCGGGTATCGCGGCGTCCTTGCCGTCCCGGCGTCGAGGACGACTGCCCCGGACATCAGGGTTCTGGATTGATATCGCGCCGGCACGCGGCGATTTTGAAATGGCATACTACGACACCGATCTAGCGGGGCATGACGTTGCATTTCGGCAGATGATTGGCATCCTGCAGTGCACGCCCATCGCGCCATCGCTTTGGAAATTGGTACATGAGCACTGGCCCGGCAGCACAGCCTCTCGACAAACTGGAAAGGAGCGACGACGAGTCGGCTCGTTCCCGCTCGGTTTGGCTCGCCAACGAGTTTCGGGCCAGCTACGGATGGCTGAAGGCGAAGCTGATGCGGCGTGTCGGATCGCCGGCCGATGCCGAGGATCTGGCGTCGTCGTCGTTCGAGGCGCTTGCCGGCGTCGATGACCCGCCGGGTATTCGCGAGCCTCGAGCGTGGCTGACCGTCATCGCCCAGCGTCTCACCTTCGAGATGTGGCGCCGCCGGGATCTCGAGCGCGCGTATCATGAGGCGCTCCTCAATGCCGAGGAACCCCTCGCGCCGTCCGCCGAATCGATCGTCGAGATTTCCCAGGCATTGTTCCTGATCGATCAGGCGCTCGATGGATTGCCTCCGAAAGCGAGAAGTGCCTTTATCTACAGCCAGATCGACGGCCTCACTTATTCCGAGATTGCCGCTCGACTCGGCGTCTCGACAAGCATGGTTCGCAAATACATCGCCCAGGCGCTTACCCGATGCTTTCTGATCAGTTGAATGCCGCGCGCGGCGCCGGCACGGTCGATTCGTGCGCGGAGGAAGCCATTCAGTGGGAGGTCCGGTTGCGTGCCGAGGACGCCACGCAGCAGGATCGCGATGGCTTCGAGGCATGGCGCCGCGCCGATCCCGCGCACGAAGCGGCGTGGATACGGCTCCAGGAAGGGCTGGCACGGTTTGCGTCGCTGCGGAACGCACCCGGCACGGCGGTGCGAAGCGCGCTGAACGAGCCGTCCCGTGCGCGGCGCCGCATGTTGAAGGCGGGCGCCGGGGTGGGCGCGCTGGCGCTGGCCGCGATCGGGACGCGAGAACTGGTCCGGGCCTATTCGCTCGACGCCGATTATCACAATGGCGATCTGACGCCGCAGGCCGTGGCGCTGAAAGACGGAACGCCGATCGTCCTCGGGGCATCGGCGCGTGTTTATTGGACGCGGGACGGCGCGCGCGGCGACGTCTATCTTGCGTCCGGCCAGATCCTGTCGAGTCCCGCCACGACGAACCGCTCGCCGTTCGCCGTGAGGACGCGGGACGGGACGGCAATCACGAGCCGCGCCCGCCTGAGCGTCGATGCATTGCGTTATCACACCGTGGTCGCGGTGCAGGGCGGCGATGCAACCCTTGCGACGCCGCGCGGCGGTAGCGTCCGCATCGCCGATGGTTCGGTCTGGTCGCTATCGCCGGGGCGCATTGCCCGCATGCCGGAGACGGCCGCCGACATCTTCGCCTGGAGCCGCGGCACGCTCGTCGTCCTGGATCGGCCGCTGCCTGACATCCTCGAGACGCTGGGCCGCTACTACGGCGGCTATATCCGGTTTCCGCAGACCGCGCTCGCTCGCCGGGTCAGCGGCGTGTTCCCGCTCAACGACGCCGAGGCGGCGCTGCACCAGCTCGCCAACGGCCTGGGACTCTCCCTGGCCGTGTATGGCAAGGTTCTGGCCGTCGCCTCCGAGGCTTGACGCCGCGCCCCGTTCAGCCGGGGCGCGAAAAAAATTTTTCTTTCCCGGTGTCACTTTTCCCGCTTCGTTGCACAAGGTGAATGAAGGCGTCCGAATGCCTGCGACGCTTACCTTGTCCCGAAGGGGGGAACTGTGATCGACCATATCGACAAGGCCATCCTGACAGTCCTGCAAGAGGACAGCACGCTTTCAGTGGCGGAAATCGCCGATCGCGTGCATTTGTCGACGACGCCTTGCTGGCGCCGCATACAGAAGCTCGAGCAGGACGGCGTCATCGCCCGCCGGGTTGCCCTGCTCGACGCCGACAAGCTCAATGTCGGCGTGACCGTGCTCGTCGAAATCAGGACTGCGCAGCATACCGCGGCCTGGCTCAAACGCTTCTGCGACGTGGTCGCCGACATCCCCGAGGTGATCGAGGTGTACCGCATGAGCGGTCATATCGACTACCTGCTGAAGGTGGTCGTTCCGCACATTGCCGGGTATGACGGCGTGTACAAGCGCTTGATCAGCGAGCTGGAAATTTTCGATGTGAGTTCGAGTTTCTCGATGGAGACCATCAAGCATACGACGAGGTTGCCCCTCGATTACGTTTGCTGATTTTCTTGTCTGCGGATTCCGCCTGCTGGATTGAATTTTCAAGGACGACGCGGTCGGTGGGAATAAAAAACCGGAAATGGCGCGAAGGACGAATTCTTTCAAAAAAGTATTCCGGGCAGGATCGCTAGACTTTTTCATGTGGATGAGGAGCCGGCAAGCCTGCCGGGGCCGGCGGCCTCGAGCGAAGCCGGGAGTGAAGGGGGAAGGCATGCCGTTGCGGTTGGCCGCTGCTTCTCGACTTCTCGATCGTGTGGGACAAGACAGGCGTTTTGCCGAAATACAACCGACTAGGGATGGGTGCATCGTGGGGATCAAGTTCAACGGCAAGGGTATGGCCCGCAACGTTGCGGCAATGGCGATCGCAATGGCGGTTGCCCAGACTTTCATGGTGTCCGCGGCGTATGCGCAGCAGGCGGAACAACACACCTATCATCTGCCGAGCGGTCCGCTGGATCGCACGTTGGTGGAGATCGCCCGGGTCGCGCAGCTTCCGTTGAGCTATGACGCGTCATTGGTGCAGTCGCTCAAATCGGCGCCGGTGGACGGCACGTATTCGGCCGAGGCCGCGATCCGCAAGGCGTTGCAGGGCACGGGCCTCGACCTGGTTCCGACGGCGAACGGCGGTTACACGCTGGCTCACGTCAAGGCGGATGCCAAGGGGGTTTCGTCGGCGCCGGCCGCTGCCGCAGCCGCAGCCGCGGCGACCACGGCGCCGGTGGACACCACCTTGCCCCTCATCAGCGTGGCGGCCAGCCGGGATTCAGGCGGTACCGGCTTCGTCGCGGAATCGTCCTCCACCTATGCGCGCTCGGATGTGCCGCTGAGCGAGACGCCGAAATCGGTCAGCGTCATCAATGCCGCGGTGATCCAGAGCCAGGGTGCTCAGTCGCTCTCCGATGTGCTGAGGAATGCTTCCGGTGTCGTCACGCGGCCGGGGCCGCTGGGCGTGCCGAATTACACGATTCGCGGGTTTGTAGCGCAAAACCTCACGTCGGATGGATTGTCGACTGTCGGGACGGCCCCTAACGTTACGCCGACGATCGCCATCTCGAGCGTGGAAGTGGTCAAGGGACCCTCGGCCATCGTGAATGGCAACAGTCCGCCGGGAGGCGTCATCAATCTCGTCAAGAAGACGCCGCAGGCCGATCCGTTTCATGAAATCCAGGTGGGCTACGGATCGTACGGCGACACCCAGATCGCGCTGGACAGCACGGGCGCGATCACCGCCGACAAGAAACTCCGGTATCGCTTCATCATCTCGGGTGAACGGGTCGGCCAGAATTCGATGGGATATGACGGCAAGAGAAATTTCTACTTTGCGCCGACTGTGCAATGGAAGGACTCGACCACGGATGTGACGGTCGGCTATGAGCGCACGGTCTACCGCGAGCCGGTTCCCCAGTTCACGCTCGGCCATGCTGCCGGCGATATCTATCGAAACTATATCGACAAGCCGCTTGGCACGCCGTCCGACCATTTCGGCGCGCAAACGGACAATATTTTCATTCATCTCGAACAAAAGCTCGGCTCGGCGCTGACCTTCGTGAGCAAGGGTTCCTATACGCGGACCCAACAAACGCAGCAAGCCTGGACTACGGCCACGCCGCTCTCGGCGACCAACGGCGTGTTGTTCCACAATTTCGATTCGCTCTCGGATTTCTACAGTTGGAGCTTCCAGAACTACCTGCGCGCCAAGTTCAATGTCGGCGCTGCGAAAAATACGGTGATTGCTGGCTGGGACGTTCTTCGCTACAGCCAGCATCAGTTTGACACCACGACATCGAAATTCATTTCCATTCCGAATGTCTTCGGCTCATTTACGCTTCCGTCTTCCGACACGGGAAACCTGATGCCGAATGGGACTACCTACTTCACCCAAACCGGCTTGTATCTACAAGATCAGTTCTCCTACAAGAATTTCCATGCACTCGCGTCCGTGCGCCGGGATACCTATCTGACACATGCGACCTACGCCGGTAACCCACCCCCGGGAAACCATCAGAATGCGTATAGCCCGAGCCTCGGCCTGCTCTACGAACTGACGTCCGAGATTGCCGCCTACGCCAGCTACAACCGTGGCTTTCAGCCGGGCACGGCGCTTGAATTCGGCGGCGGCGTGCTCCCCCCGCAAACCAGCCAGCAGGTCGAAGTGGGCATGAAGTTCAACCTGCTGGACGACAAGCTGGCCATCACGACCTCGGCTTACCGCACCTCGTTCAGCAATTACAACGTTGCCGACCCGGCCCATCGCGGCTTCTATCTTCCCGCCGGCGGCGCCGTGAGTCGCGGATTCGAAGCGGAGATTACCGGGCAGCCGCTGCCTGGTGTCAACGTGGTGGGCAGCTACACGTACAACGACTTCGTGCAGCCGCCGAACAGCAAGCTGGCGGTGAACCTGCCCAAGAACAGCGCCAGCCTGTGGGCGACCTACAACTTCCGCTCCGAGAAGCTCCAGGGTTTCGGTGTCGGCGCGGGGCTGTTCTTCGCGAGCGGGCAGTACATCGGTTCGGGCTCGGCGTATCGCATCCCCAGCCAGGTGGAGACGGATCTCGGCGTGTTCTATCGGAAGAAGGGTTACGGCCTGAATCTTTCGGTCAAGAACGTATTCAATCGCAAGCTCTACTACAGCAGCACGACGCCCTCCTTGATCCCGATGGGACCGGAGCGGACCGTCATGCTCACCGGTACCTATGATTTCTGACACCCTCGAGACTCGGCCGTGGAGCGGCGGCATGTCGAATCCTGAGCGCATCACTCATTCGCGGGCGCGATGGCGGCGCGCGGCGATCGGGGGCGCGGTCGTGCTGGCGCACGCACTGGGGCTGTATCTGATCGTTCATCGCAGCGTGGACCTGATCAGGCTGGAGGCCGACCGGGCCTCCGGTGCGTCGGTTCAGGTCAGGCTCGTTGCCGCGCCGACACCCGAGCCCGTCGCGCGGCCGGAACCGAAGCCCAAGCAGGAGCCTCAGCGGAAGCCGGAACCCAAGCCCGTCGAAAAGACCGTGGTGCGGAAGACGGCACCCTTGCTTTCCTCGGAGGCTCCTGCTGCCCGGACCGTCGCGCCAGCCAAGACCGAGCCCGTCAAACCGGTCGAGCCGGCGCCGCCGGTACCGGTGCCCAGCGCGGTCGCGCCCTCCGCAGCGACACCGCCAGCACCCGCGCCGGGCCCCCAACTGCTCGATAGCCCGAAGCAGATCAGCAGCGCGGAGCTCAAGCAGCTCGGTTGCCGTATCCCGCGGCCGGACTATCCGCCGAAGGCCCGGCGGCTGGAGCAGCAAGGCACGGTGGTGGTGAGGCTGAACGTCGGCGTGGACGGTGTGGTGAAGACGGCGCGGGTTGCGCAAAGCAGCGGCTACCCGCTGCTGGATGCGGCCGCGCTGGCGGCGATCGAAGCCGGCCATTGCCAGCCCTACACGACCGCCGGTATTGCCCGTGCCGTAGAGGCCGAGCAGCCGATCGCCTTCAACCTGAATGATTGACCTGGAATCTACGGAGCAAAAAATGGAACAGTACGGCATCGCCAACGTCTGGCAGCAGGGCGACTTCATCACCCGGTTCATCTTCGTCTTTCTTCTCGGCATGTCGATCGTGTCGTGGTTCGTCATCGTGACCAAGGGCCTGGCGAATCGACGTCTCGAGGTCATGGGCAAGCGTGCGCAGACGCGCTTCTGGTCCACGCCGTCGCTCGATGACGGCATCGAGGCGCTGGGCGACGGCACCGACAATCCGTATCGCGCCGTGGCCCTTGCCGGCCGCGAGGCGAACGACCAGCAGGCCGGCGGCGACGCGTCGCTGCAAGGCAGCCTCAGCAGCAGCGAATGGGTGGCGCGCGGCCTGCGCAACGCGTTCGACGACGAGGTTGCCCGCCTGCAGAACGGCCTGGCCATTCTCGGGTCGATCGGCAGTACCGCGCCGTTCGTCGGCCTGTTCGGGACCGTGTGGGGCATCTATCACGCGCTGATGGCCATCGGCGTGTCGGGACAGGCCAGCCTCGATCATGTCGCGGGCCCGGTCGGCGAGTCGCTGATCATGACGGCGATCGGCCTGTTCGTGGCGATCCCCGCCGTGCTCGGATTCAACTACGTCAATCGAGGCAACAAGCGGGTGAGCCATCGGCTGAACCGGTTCGTGCACGAGTTGCACGTGTACTTCGTGACGGGCGCCAAGGCCCGCTGCGACGTTCGCCCGGTGCCCGCGGCGCCGGCGACGAGCAAGCGCGTCAACGCCGCCGCCTGACCGGGAGCCTATCGTGTCGATTCTCATGGATGGCAACAACGACGAAGGCGTGATGAACGACATCAACATGACGCCATTGATCGACGTCATGTTGGTTTTGCTGATCATTTTCATCGTGACGCTGCCGGTCATCAACAAGGCGGTGAAGGTCGATCTGCCCAAGGCCGCGGCCCAGCCCGCCCAGTCGAAAACGCAGGACATCGACCTGTCGATCACGGCTGACAAGACCGTGCTGTGGAACAAGGATGTGGTCGACGACGCGGCGCTGAAGCTGCGTGTCGAGGCGGCGTCGAAGCAGGGCGATCCACCGGCCGTCAACATCAATGCCGACGAGCACGTCGAATACGGGAAGGTCGCCGCGATACTCGCGGCGCTGCAGGGCGGCGGGCTGAACAAGATCAATTTCGTCATGCAACCGGACAAGGGCCAGCAATGATCAGGAATCGGGCATTCCCGACGGATCGCGCCGAGGATCGGGATGCCAGGCGTCACTTTCCTTCCGTCTGGAAGTTGATCACGCCGTACTGGACCACCAGGGAGGGCATGCTGTCGGCATTGATGCTCGCCTACGTGCTTGGGGCGGGCTGGAGCCACACCTATATCGCCGTGTGGCTCAACCGATGGACCGGCACGTTCTACGACGCCGTGGGATCCGGGAGGTTTCAGGCGCTGCCGAACCTGCTGTTGCAGTTCCTGCTGGTGTCCATGGCCGCCGCCGCGCTGACGGTGTCCACGGTGGTGATGCAATCGATCGTCGAGATTCGCTGGCGGCGATGGCTGACGACCTGGCTGGCCGATCAGTGGCTGGCCCGCCATACCTACTACCGCATCGAGCGCGACCGCGCGCTCGAGAACATCGATCAGCGTATCGCGGAGGATGCGAAGCAGTTCGTCAAGGACACCTTGCAGCTGTCGATGGGCGTGCTTCAGGTGCCGGTGAGCATCGTGAGCTTCAGCGTGATCCTGTGGTCGATCGGCCATTCCCTGGATCTCGATATCGGTGGACACACGTACAGCATCCACGGATACCTGGTCTATGCCGTCTTTCTCTATCAAGGCCTGTTTTTCTGGGCCACGCACCTGCTCGGCCGACGCTTGATCACCCTCAATGCCAAGCAGAACCGCGTGGAGGGCGACTTCCGCGTGCTGATGGTGCGGGTGCGCGAATTCGCCGAGCAGATCGCCTTCTTCGATGGAAGCGGCGCGGAAGGCAAGCGATTGAACGGGGCTTTTCGCCAGGTCGTTTCGAATCTTTATGCGCTGCTTTGGGTCAACACGCGGGTCTCGCTGTTTACCAACATCGTCGGGCAATTCAGCTCGGTGGTGCCCGTGGTGCCCACGTTGCTGGTATTGCCGCAACTGATAACGGGGGGGCTGACGCTGGGCGGGCTGATGCAATCGAACGCAGCATTCAGTTCCGTGTCCAGTTCCCTGGCGTTCTTTCCGCAAGCCTATCTGGGATTCACCGCGTGGCGCGCCGAAGCGAACCGGCTTCGGGAATTTCTCTACGTGAACGCGCTGGATTCGCGGGGAAACGTCGTGTTGACCGCCGGCGAGCGCGGAGCCGTAGGCGCCCATGGGTTGGTTCTGCGCGACGCAGCCGGCGCGGAGATTGCCCGCGTGCCCGACTTCTCGCTCGCACCCGGTTCGCGCTGTCTGATCCGCGGGCGCTCCGGAAGCGGGAAAAGCACGCTGCTCAGAGCGCTCGCGGGCCTCTGGCCCTACGGCGAGGGCATCGTCACCTGCGGTGCCGAAGGAACGATGTTCGTTCCGCAGCGCAGCTACATTCCCGTCGGCACGTTGAAGGCGGCGATCGCGTATCCGCACGAGGAATCGACGTACACCGACGGCCAATGCGCGGACGTCCTGCGCGCATGCGGCCTCGATGCGCACGTTGCATCGATGCTGGACGCCGATCGCTGGAGCGACCGGCTTTCCGGCGGAGAGCAGCAGCGGGTGGCGTTCGCACGCGTGTTGCTGGCCCGCCCGACCACGATATTTCTCGATGAATGCACGTCGGCGCTCGACACCGAGAGCGAGCGAACGCTCTACCAACTGCTGATCGACTGGCTACCTCAGGCCACGATCCTCAGCGTCGCGCATCGACAGGCGTTGCTGGCCTTTCATCAGCAGACCCTCGACTTTTCGCCGGAACCGGCATCCGCGGTCGCGGCCGGCCTGACCGGCCCGGCTTCGTCTGCCTGCCCGGCATGACACCGTGATCCCGTCAGGACGCTTGCACCTCACCGGGGGCAAGGTCCGACAAAACCGAACTGATGGACAGGAACGTGAAATGAGCGATTTGAAAAGTGTGACCGCCGCGAGCTTCGAGGCCGACGTGATGATGAACAGCCGTCCGGTGCTGGTCGACTTCTGGGCCGAATGGTGCGGGCCGTGCAAGGCGCTGGCGCCGACGCTCGAGAAGGTGGCGCGGAACTTCGACGGCAAGGTCGACATCGTCAAGGTCAACGTCGACGAGCATCCGTCCTTGCGCGAGCGTTTCGGTGTGCGTGGCATTCCCGCCCTGGTGCTCATGAATGGCGGCCACGAGGCGGGCCGCATCGTGGGCCCCCGGTCGGCCACGCAACTGGCGAGTTATCTCGATGCGCACCTGGGAACCGTCACGCAGCTGGCCAGGCCCGAAGTGACGCTTCGCGCGTTCGGCGGTGATCCGCAGGTGAAAGCGGCGCGCATCGCACGGTTGCGCGATTATCTGGATCACAAGCAAGCCGCGCTGGACACCCCCATGTGGCCGGACAAGATCAGCGGCGCACTGGAATTCGTCGCCGACTCGCATGATCCGGACGAGTGCGCATCCGTGTTGGGCATGCCGACCGATGTGGTCGAGGCGGTGACGGTCCTGTCGAGCTATCGAGGCACCCATTTCAAGGCGGCGCTGTTCGTGGCGGACTGGCTGGAAAGCGTGCCGGTCGGCGCGAATCTCTCGACGCTGCCCGGCCGGCTGCTGGTGTCGATCCTGTCGAGCCGGATCGTCTCGGACACGCTGGAGGGAGAATCGAGGTTGCTGGCGATTCGTGACGAGCTGGTTTCGCTGCACGCGGCGGAAACGGACGGCGCTCCTGTGGCGGACGCGAACTGGGCGGACGTCCGACAGGCATCCAGGGCGGCGGCGGCCGAACTCGGCGACGGGAGTGCTGCCGTGGCCGCCGAAGTGCTGGAGGCCGCTTCGTCGTCGTTGGCCCGGAATCCGGACGTCTTGAAGGAATTCGTCTTTTCACTTTGCAGCTCCGTGCGGAAATGGCTGCAGGTCAAATGCAACTGGGGCGCGCAGGACGATGCGCGCTTGAATCAATTGGCGGAAGGGGTCTTCAAGCAGGCAATCGACGCCGGCGTCGAGCCGCCGCGGGGCAGCGCGCTGATGGAGCGGGTGGCGGAGGTCGATCCTCAACTCGTGGGGCGTTTCCTGTCTTATTACGAGGACGGCCATCTTGCCGCGGCCGAGCGGGGCAGCGCGATCGGCGACATGCTGATCGCGCTCACCGGGCAGACCGCCTGACGCATTCGACGACACGATGCCGCATGGCGGAGGAGCAGGCTGATGCAATCGAGCAGTACGCAGTTGCAAACCGTTGCCGCTGAACTGGCGAGTTCGGCGGAGCGTGTGATCGCGTTCGCGCGGCAGGCGGGTGCCGAGGGGACGCGCGTGGAGATCGAGGCCGCCGAATCGAGCGCCGTGACCGTGACGAACCGGGTACAGACGGAACGCAGTTTTTGCGGCACCCTGGAGATGACGGTGACGGTATTGCGCGACGGAAAACGCGCTTTCGCGAAATCGTCGGACCTGTCGGACGACGGGCTGAAAAAAATCGTTCGCGCGGCGATCGAGAGTACCGCCGCAACCGAGCCCGATCCCGCGGCCGGATTCGCCGATTCGAGCCAGTTGGCCAGGGACTTTCCCGATCTCGATCTCCATCACCCGCTGGATTGGTCGCTCGACGATATCGGTGCCCATGCGCAACGCGCCGAGGATGCGGCGTTCGCACATGACCCGTCGATCAAGGCGTCGAAGGGCGTGACGGTGAGAACGAGGTCGGGCACGTCGTTGCTGGCCACGTCGGCGGGGTTCCATGCGACGGCGCCGTGGTCCGTCCATTCGATCGCATGTGCGCCCGTCGCGTTCGGCACCGGCGAGAAGCAGATCGGTTTCTGGGGCCATGCAAGTCGCGCATTCGACGATCTCGCGAAACCGGAGGAGGTCGGGGCGCTGGCCGCCAGGCGAGCCATCGACGCGCTCGGCGCGACGCAAGTCCCCACGCAGCAATGCCCGGTTTTGTTCGAGCCGTCGGCGTCGCTGGGGCTGCTGGCCGAACTGGTGTCCTCGGCATCGGGGGATGCGCTGTACCGGAGCGGATCGTTCTTGAAGGATGACATCGACGCGCCGTTGTTTCCGCCGCATGTCCAGCTTGACGAGGATCCATTCGTCAGGCGCGGGATGGCCAGCCGCTGCTTCGACAGCGACGGCATTCCGGGCGGGCGCCGCAAGGTGGTGGAGGACGGCCGCCTGCGCGGGCTGTTTCTCGGACTTTATGCGGCGCGCCGCTTGAACCTGACGCCCACCGGCAACGGCTACGGGCCTCACAACCTCGACATGCGCAGTACACGGACCCAGCCCGGCGACGACTTCGCCGCGATGCTGAGGAAGCTGCATCGCGGACTTCTGGTCACGGAGATGGTCGGCGGCGGCGTGAACCGCCTGACCGGCGATTTCTCCCGCGGCGCCAAGGGGTTCTGGGTGGAAGACGGCGAGATCCGCTTCCCGGTGAGCGGTATCACGATAGCGTCGAATCTCCGCCGGATGTTCGGCGGACTACAGGCGATCGGCAGCGACGCGTTGACGAGGGGATGGGCGACCTCCGGATCGTGGCTGATCGATGCAATGAAGATCGGGGGAGCTTGAAACATGAGTGACATGAAGCAGCGGCAGGTATTGCGGCCTGCCCGCGAGGAGATCCGCACGCTGGCGCGGCACGCGCTGCTGGACCGGCATGGCATCGACGAAACGGCGCTTTTTTCCGCGATGGGCATCGCCCTCGGCCAGCGATGGGACTTTGCGGATGTCTTCCTCAAGGAAACGACCGCGGAATCCTGGTCGCTGGAAGGCGGGGCCGTGCGCGCGAGTTCGTATCGTTGCGATAGCGGCTTCGGACTGCGCGTGTTGAAGGGAGAGCAGGCGACGCTGGCGAGTTCGCAACGCATCGACGCGATGGCGCTCCGGCATGTTGCGTCGCGACTTAGCGAAACCGGAAGCGGCATGTCGCGTGACGGCTCGGCAGCGATGCAGCGCAGGCCGGTTGCAACGGCACGATCGTTCTACGACCCGGCTCATCCGTTGCGGACGATGGAGGGAGCGGACAAGATCGCGCTGCTGAAGACGCTCGACGAGATCGCCCGGGCCGCCGACCCGCGCGTGATCGAAGTGCATGCGGTGCTGAGCGCCGTGCATGAAACGATCTGGATCGCGCGATGCGACGGCCTGAGTGGCGGCGACGTGCGTCCGCAACTGGCCTTGTGGATCAACGTGCGCGTCAGGTCCGGTGCGCGCGTGGAGAGCGCGAGCGGAGGGATCGGCGGGCGCTATGGCATCCGGACGTGGGATGACGACGAACTTCGTACCTTCGTGCGGGAGCGTGTGACGGCCGCCCTCACGAAGCTGCAGGCGCGGCCGGCGCCGGCCGGAAAAATGACGGTGGTGGTCGGCCCGGGCTGGAATGGCGTCTTGCTGCACGAAGCGGTCGGCCATGGACTGGAAGCCGACGGCGTGCGCCGCGGGACGTCCGCCTTCGCGGGACGCCTCGGCGAAAAGGTGGCGTCCGGGAACGTGACCATCGTCGACGACGGAACGCTCCAGGGGGGCCGCGGTTCCTTGAATATCGACGACGAAGGGTGCGCGACGCGGCGCACGACCTTGATCGAGAACGGCGTGCTGCGCGCGTACATGCAGGATGCGCTGAGCGCGAGGTTGATGGGAATGGAGCCGACCGGAAACGGCCGCCGCGAGGGTTACGCGTCGCCGCCCATGCCGCGCATGACGAACACGTTCATGCTGAACGGGGACCACGAGCCGCAGGAAATCATCGAGTCGGTACGCAACGGTATCTACGTGTCGGGTCTCGAGGGCGGGCAGGTCGACATCACGAGCGGTCAGTTCGTCTTCGAGGCATCCGAGGCCTACCTGATCGAAAACGGCAGGATCACCGCGCCGGTCAAGGGCGCGACGATCACGGGCCACGGCCCCGATACCATCCGGAACATCAGCCTGGTCGGCAACGATCTCGCCTGCGATCCCGGCAGGGCGACGTGCAGCAAGGCGGGGCAGTCGATCCCGGTGGGCGTGGGCCAACCGACCGTGAGGGTGGATGAAATGACCGTCGGAGGCACCGCATAGTCATGGCCGTCGAGGCGGCGCATTGCCGGTGGAATGGAACGTGAATAAATGGGCTCATCGTCTCAGTCAGTCCAGCCGCACGCAACGCGAGGCGAAAACGGAACTGCTGCCCTTGCCGAGGCCGATACGCGATGCCTTGTCGCTGGAGTATCACCTTCAGCTCGAAGCGCTGCATGCCGGGGTGGGGTCGCTTGTCGCGCTTCAGGTCCTGATGAGGACCGTGATCGCCACGGGCATCCTGTGCGAATACGGCTACGGGGATGTCGAGGACGCTTCGTACAAGGACCTGGAAAAGATCGCGAACCACGCGTTTTCCTCGGGTTGCCAAGGGCATTTCCATTTCGACGGCGACGCATTCCATCTGTTCGCGAGGGTGCTGACAACGCATGATTTGCAGCTGGAAGTCGCCCCCGTCAAGGTGATCGACGAAGTCGCGAAGCGCCTGCAGCGATACTGCACGGCGACCCGGTGATCGGGTTCCGAAGAATCGGCCGGTGCGGCGCGCGCAACGCGCCTTCGCCCGCAGCGCGCGCTATCCGCGCCCCACGAACGGCATCGCGGTCGCCATGATCGTCATGTTCAGGATGTTCGTGTCGAGCGGCAGGTTCGCCATCTGGACGACGGCGTTCGCGACATGCGCGACGTCCATCCGCGCCTCGGGCGCGAGGCTGCCGTCCGCTTGCGGGACGCCTTGCGTCATCCGTTCCGTGAGCGAGGTCGCCGCGTTGCCGATGTCGATCTGGCCGCATGCGATGTTGTACCGGCGGCCGTCCAGCGCCAGCGATTTCGTGATCCCGGTCACCGCATGCTTGGTGGCCGTGTACGCGATCGTATCGGGGCGCGGCGCGTGCGCCGAGATCGAGCCGTTGTTGATGATCCGGCCGCCTTGCGGCGTCTGCGCTTTCATCACGCGCCACGCGGCCCGTGCGCACAGAAAGACGCCGGTCAGGTTCGTCGCGACGACGCTGTTCCACACGTCGAGGTCGTATTCGTCGAGCGATACGACCGGGGCGTTGCGTCCGGCATTGTTGAACAGGACGTCGAGCCGGCCGAATTGCTGCGCGATCTGCGCGAACGCGCGGTCGACCGACGCCTCGTCGGTGACGTCGGCGGGAAACGCGTGCGCGTCGCCGCCGGCGGCGCGGATGGTGTCCTGCGTTTCTCGCAACGAGGCCTCCGTGCGCCCGAGCAGCGCGACGGTGAAGCCGGCCTGCGCGAGCGCGATTGCTGCTGCCCGACCGATGCCGGAGCCGGCGCCCGTAACGGCGGCGAATTTCTTCGAGACAGACATGGCTTGATTTCCTGCGGGTTGAGTGAGGAACGAGGCGGCCGAGGTTCGATGTCGTCAGCCCTTCGGCAATGTAGTCGAAATGCGCGGCGCACGGATTCGAGCGATATCGGCACTCGTGTCCGACCACGCGGCGAAGGCGATCATTTCTTCCGGCCAGTCGCGGCCTTCCGTGCTCGTGCGCCCGTCTCCGCGAACAGGTCGACCACGACGTCGCGCAGCCAGCGGTTGCCTTCATCCTGATTGACGCGCGTGTGCCACAGCATATGGATCGGCGTGCCGGGCAGCGCGACGGGCAGCGCATGCCAGCCGAGCGAGAACGGCGCGGCGAGCTGCTGCGCGAGATGCTCGGGCACCGTCGCGATCAGGTCGGTGCGCTGCAGGATGTAGCCCACGCTCATGAAATGCGGCACCGTCAGCCTTACCCGGCGCTTCACGCGGCGCCGCTGCAGCCATTCGTCCACCTGCCCGTGACCGGTGCCGGCCGACACCACGACCAGATGTTCGGCGTCGCGCCATGCGTCGACCGTCAGCGCCGCTTCCTCGAGCGGATGGCCGCGCCTGAACAGGCACACGTAGCGCTGATCGAACAACCGGCGCTGATAGAACCCGCCCTTGAGCTGCGGGAGCAGGCCGATCGCGAGATCGACGCGGCCGTCGGCCATTTCGTCGCCGAGGTTGACGCTCGTGTTGCGCACGGTATTGAGCGCGATGCCCGGCGCCGCGCGCGCGAGGTGTTCGAGCAGCGCGGGCAGGAACACGACTTCGCCGATATCGGTCATGCCGATCGTCAGCGTGCGCGTGGCGCGCAGCGGATCGAAACCGGTCTCGGGATTCAGCGCGGCGTGCAGCGTCGCCAGCGCATGCGACACGGGTTCGGCCAGGCGCAGCGCGAACGGCGTCGGCACGACGCCGCCCGGCCCGCGCACGAACAACGGATCGCCGAGCCGGCGGCGCAGCTTCGCGAGCGCGTTGCTGACGCCCGGCTGGCTCATGTTCATCTGTTCGGCGACGCTCGACACGCGCCGCTCCTGCATCAGCCGCTGGAAAAGCAGCAGCAGGTTGAGGTCGATCTCGCTCAGTTCCATGGGTTTCGCGGTGCCCGGTTCATTGCATTCCGTGATGAAGCAGATTCATTTCATTTTATTGCGGGATGAAAGTCCACTCCTGAAAATACCGATACGGCCCATGCACTCGACATGGCCGCTGCGCAAGGCGCGGGCCCCACACGGAAATATCGGAGACACCTTCATCATGCAGACGAATCTGAAGATTGCGATCGTCGGCGCCGGCATCGGCGGCCTGACGCTCGCGCTTGCATTGCGCGAGCACGGCATCGACGCGCAGCTCTACGAGCAGACCCATGAATTGCGCGAAGTCGGCGCGGCCGTCGCGCTGTCGGCCAATGCGACGCGCTTCTACGAACGCATGGGCTTGCGCGCGGCCTTCGATGCGGTGTGCGCGGACATCCCGGGGCTCGTGTATCGCGACGGGCGCAGCGGCGCGGTGATCGGCCATCATCGCGGCGAGCCCGACTACCGCCGGCAATTCGGCGGCGCGTACTGGGGCGTGCATCGCGCGGATCTGCAGGCGGTGCTGTCGAACGCGGTCGGTCCCGACTGCATCCATCTCGGCCATCGTCTGGTCGATCTCGCGCAGCATCCCGATCGCGTGACGCTGTCGTTCGACAACGGCACGCGCGTCGACGCCGATCTCGTGATCGGCGCGGACGGCGCGCGTTCGATCACGCGGCGCTGGATGCTCGGCTACGACGATGCGCTGTATTCGGGCTGCTCGGGTTTTCGCGGCGTGGTGCCGGCCGCACGCATGGACCTGCTGCCCGATCCCGACACGATCCAGTTCTGGGTCGGGCCGCACGGGCATCTGCTGCACTATCCGATCGGCGACAACGGCGACCAGAACTTCCTGCTGGTCGAGCGGCATCCGTCGCCGTGGCCGTCGCGCGACTGGGTCATGCCGGCTCAGGAGGGAGAGCAACTGCGCGTGTTCGGCGACTGGCACCCGGCCGTGGTGCAGATGATCACCGCGGTGCCGATCAGCCAGCGCTGGGGGCTGTTCCACCGTCCGCCGCTCGGCCGCTGGAGCCGCGGGCGCGTGACGCTGATCGGCGATGCCGCGCATGCGCTGGTGCCGCACCACGGGCAGGGCGCGAACCAGTCGATCGAGGATGCGGTGGTGCTGGCGGCACAGCTCGCGAAGGCCGGGCCCGGGAAGTGGCGCGAGGCGCAGGAAGCCTACGAGCGGTTGCGTCGCGGCCGCACGCGCAAGGTGCAATACGCATCGATCTCCGCGGCCGACGTGCTGCACCTGCCCGACGGGCCGGCCGCGCAGGCGCGCAACGCGCGTCTGGCCGACCGCGATCGCGTGCTGCAGCACCTCGACTGGATTCACGACTTCGACGCGCTCGACGATGAGCCGAGCGAGCGGCAGGGCGGTACCTGGCTTTGAGCCCGATGGCGGACGCGACAGGTGTTGCGTTCGCCGGTTATCGGCCGGTCGTCACTTCACGCACTCCAGCGCGTACTTCAACCCCTGCCCGAGCACCCCGCGCCACACGTCCCACGTGTGCCCGCCGTCGACGATGCGCAGCTCGGCCGGATTCTGCGCGCGGCGCAGGTGCGTGTACAGCACGCTCGATTCCGCCTGGATCGTCAGGTCGTCGTCGCCGGCCGCGATGAACATCGGCACGCGCCAGCTGCGCGCGAAATAGCCGCGCAGCAGCGCCGGGTAGTTCAGCTCGTGCCACACGCGTGAATCGAACTGCCGGTCGCCGAACACGCCGACGTAGCGCGCGGCGGAATTGAGCGGCGGCTCGTTCGCATAGATCGCGGGGCTCAGCAGCATCGCGCCGCAGAACAGGCCCGGCTCGAGCAGCGAGAAGCGCAACGCGCCGAAGCCGCCCATCGACACGCCGCCGATCGCGCGGCCCGCACGCTGGTTCGACACCGCGAAGTGCGCCTCGACCTCCGGCAGCAGGTCGTTGAGGAACGCGCTCTGCATCTTCTCCTTGCGGTCGACGTACCAGTCGGTGCCGCCCTGCGGCATCACGATCACGACGGGCGGAATCTCGCGGCGCTCGATCAGCGTGTCGGCGGTGGCCTGCAGGCGGCCTTGCGTGACCCAGTCGTTCGCGTTGCCGGCATTGCCGTGCAGCAGGTACATCACCGGGTAGCGCGCGCCTTCCGGGTTGTAGCCGGGCGGCAGGTAGACGGTGTATGACCAGTCGCGCTTCAGCGACGCCGACCGGAACGTGCGCAGCACGACGCTGCTGCCCGGGTTGACCGGCGGTTCCTGGGCGCTCGACGGTGTCGTGGCGGTCTGGACGGCCGGGGGCGGCGGCACGGGCGAGACCGGCGGCGCGGCCGGCGTGGCGCCGGCGGTGGCGATGGAGCCGGCGATCAGGGCGATGGCGAACGGAAGGGCGAGTCGGCGCATGGCGAAGCGTTTCAGGAGAGGCGCCGGCTATCGTAGCAGCGGCGCGTGACGGCGCGGCGCGTCATCGCCGCGAACGGAACGGCAGCCGCGCGACGAGCGGCCCGTAGAGTTTGGCGACGAGATACAGCAGGCCCATCGCGACGGCGTCGGCGGCCAGGCCGAGCGGCACGTTCAGATAACCTTCGGTCGCCTGGTAGAGCAGCGAATCGACGGCGAGCGAGATGCCGGTGCCCGCGACGAAGCACAGCAGCCCCTGCCGGCCGATCGTGCCGATCCACGGCATCGCGTGCGCGACCTTCTTCATCCAGCCGAGGTGCACGAGCTTCGCGGCGAGCCATGCGATCGCGAGGAAGTTCACGAGCCGCAGCGCGCCGAGGTTCTGCTTGATCGACGGATCGGTCGGGAACGGCTCGATGCGCAGCCGGTAGTACGCGCCGGCCGCGACGATCGCGAGCGAGCCGGCCGTCAGCAGCCAGCCCTGCGGGCGGGGAGCGAGTGTCTGGTAGACGGGCTGGCAGCGCGCGATCACGCCGAGCACGAACAGGAACTGCCACGCGAACGGGTTGAAGTCCCACGGCACGCCTTCGACGGTCGGCAAGAAGCGCGCGACGTGCGGCGCCGCGTACCAGAGCGACCCGCTGAACGCGAGCAGCAGCCACGGCTGCGTGCGCGCCAGCGGCAGCGTGAGCGGGACGAGCAGCGCGAAGAACGCATACATCGGCAGCACCGACGCGAGGTACGGCTGGCGGCGGAACAGCAGGATGTCGCGCAGCGCGGCGAGCGGCTTGTGCAGCAGGCCGTCGAGGTCGTTGGTCGGCATGTTCGGGCCGTCGATCGCGAACGCGTTCAGCGCGGCGGTGATCAGCAGCATCAGCCCGGCCGTCACGAGGAACGCGCGATAGATCTCGAACGCGCGCCGGATGAAGCGCTGGCGCGCGGCGGCCTCGTCGTGCCGTTCGGCGAGCGAGTTGTAGGCAATGGCGGTCGCGAAGCCGCCGAGAAACACGAACACCTCGGCCGCGTCGCACAGCGCGTACGCATGCAGCGTCACGCGCGACAGGATGCTGCCGCCGATATGGTCGACGACGATGACGAGCAGCACGAGGCCGCGGAAGAAATCGAGTTCGGCGTAGCGGCCGGCCCGGGCAGGCGCGGTCATCGGACCGCCGCCCGGCGCGCGCCGCGGGCGCGGCCGGCACGGGCCGCGCATGAGTCGGGGTGAAGCATGACTTCGTGAAGAAATGGCGAACGGATGCGCATTGTGCCACCGATGCGACACCCACCGGGTTTACGCGGATGGCGGGCCCGCCTGCCGCTGCCGATAAGCCCGGTCAGGCGGTCGGCGCAACCGGGCAGTTGGACGAGCGCAACGCTTTGCGCACGGCGACGCCCCCCCGATGGACGGACGGTTTCCGACGTGACACCATTTTATCCTCACGCGGCCGCACACCGCGTCGTCCGCCCTGCGGGCCACACATACAACAGACCAAACATTCGCCGGGCGCTCGGCCCGCCCGGCCCCCGGCTCCGGAGATACGTCATGAAGAAGCACGCCATTTTTGCCGCCGCGCTCGCTGCATTCGCCGCGCCGGCCTTTGCCCAAAACAGCGTGACGCTGTACGGCCTGATCGATGAAGGCATCAATTACACGAACAACGTCAACGTCAATGGGGTCGGAAAGACGAATTACCAGCTCGCGAGCGGCTACGCGCAGGGCAGCCGCTGGGGGCTGAAGGGCAGCGAGGATCTCGGCGGCGGGCTGAAGGCGATCTTCACGCTGGAAAACGGTTTTGACGTCAACAACGGCCGGCTCGGCCAGGGCGGCCGCATGTTCGGCCGCCAGGCGTTCGTCGGGCTGAGCCAGTCGCGCTTCGGCACGCTTACCTTCGGCCGCCAGTACGACGCCGTCGTCGACTATCTCGCGCCGCTGACCGCGAACGGCAACTGGGGCGGCACGCTGTTCTCGCACCCGTTCGACAACGACAACACGGACAACTCGTTCCGCGTCAACAACACGGTCAAGTACGCGAGTCCCGACTGGAACGGCCTGACGTTGGGCGGCACGTACAGCTTCAGCAACAGCACGGGCTTCTCGAACAACCGCCAGTACAGCATCGGCGCGCAGTATTCGCTGGCCGGGCTGCAGGTCGCGGCCGCCTATCTGCAGGCGAACAATCCGGGCATCGGCAACGCGGGCGCGATCGCGGCCGACGACGCGAACTTCGTCGCCGACCGCCTGCGCATCTTCGGCGGCGGCGTGAACTACACGTTCGGCCCGGCGACGGTCGGCGTCGTCTACACGAAGACGGACGTGAAGAACCCGGTGTCGACCGTCTACCTGCCGGCCTCGACGTTCGCCGGCCTCGGGCTGACCGCGACCAAGTTCCAGAACATCGAGATCAACGGCAAGTACCAGCTCACGCCCGATTTCTATCTCGGCGCGCAGTACGTGTACACCGACGGGAAGTTCGATGCGGCCGCCGGCTCGTTCAAGCCGAAGTACCACACGGTCGGCCTGATGGCCGACTACAGCCTGTCGAAGCGGACCGACGTGTACCTGCAGGGCGCGTGGCAGAAGGTGGCCGGCGACAAGACCGGCACGGCGGCCGATGGCGGCTACGTCGTCGGGACCGACGGCCCGTCGGCGTCGTCGAACCAGTTCGCGGTGCGCGCCGCGATTCGCCACAAGTTCTGATCGGCGGGCGGGGCCGGCGCCCCGGCGTCGGCCCGCGTCAGTCCGCCAGGTGGGTGCCGCCGAGCGTGTCGGCAAGCCAGTCCACGAAGATCCGCACGCGCGGCGCCAGGTGCCGGCCGTACGGGAACACCACCGACACGGGCAGCGGCCCGGCACGCCATTCCGGCAGCACTTCGACCAGCGAGCCGTCGGCGAGCAGCGGCGCGAGCCCCTCGCGCGGCGCCTGGATCAGCCCGAGGCCCGCGAGGCAGCAGGCGAGATACGCCTGCGAACTGTTGACCGACACGACGCTGTGCATCTTCACCGCGTGCATCTCGCCCGAATCCATGTCCGCGTATTCCCAGTCCAGCTCGCGGCCCGTCCGGCTCGAGAAATAGCCGACCGCGACGTGGTCCGGCAACTCGTCCGGCGAGCGCGGCGTGCCGTGGCGCGCCAGATACGCGGGCGACGCGCAGTTGATCTGCGCCAGCTCGCCGATGCGCCGCGCGACGAGCGACGTGTCGGACAGCACGCCGACGCGTACCGCGCAGTCGATGCCGTCGGCGACGAGATCGACGAAGCGGTCGGTCGTGCCGATCACGACGCGCAGGTCGGGGTAGCATGCGTGGAAATCCGGCAGCGCCGGAATCACCTGGTTCAGCGCGAAGCGTTCGGGCAGGTCGACGCGGATCACGCCGCGCGGCGACGCGCCGGCGTCCTCGAACAGCGTTTCCGCATCGTCGAGATCGGCGAGCAGTTGCACGCAGCGTTCGTAGTAGGTCGCGCCTTCGGCCGTCAGCGCGACGCGCCGCGTCGTGCGTTGCAGCAGGCGGATCTTCAGGTGCTTTTCGAGATACTGGACGGCGTTGCTGACGGTCGGGCGCGGCAGGTGCAACTGCTCGGCCGCTTTCGTGAAGCTACCGAGATGGGCGACGCGCGCGAAGATGCGCATTGCTTGCAGATGGTCCATGCGGGCGGAAGCCTGGGCGGGGAGGAGAACAGGCTCCATTGTTAATCAGCGTCGAATGGTTTGGTGGCGCGTTTCGCGTTTATCGCGCGGCGTCGTGCGCCCAGAATCCGTTCCATCCACTCACCCTTCGGAGGAAACGGACATGGACACGCGTCAACTGGGCCGCACGGGCCCGCAGGTATCGGCGATCGCACTCGGCTGCATGGGTATGTCGGACTTGTACGGGCCGGCCGACCGCGACGAGAGCATCGCCACGCTGCACGCGGCGCTCGACAACGGCATCACGATGCTCGACACCGGCGATTTCTACGGGATGGGCGACAACGAGATGCTGATCCGCGACGCGTTGCGCGGCCGCGCGCGCGACCAAGTGCTGATCAGCGTGAAATTCGGCGCGCTGCGCGATCCGGCCGGCGGGTTTGCCGGCTACGACGCACGGCCCGTCGCGATCCGGAACTTCGTCGCGTATTCGCTGAAGCGGCTCGGCACCGACTACATCGACATCTACCGGCCCGCGCGCGTCGATCCGGCCGTGCCGATCGAGGACACGGTCGGCGCGATCGCCGATCTCGTGAAAGCCGGGTACGTGCGCCATATCGGGCTGTCCGAAGCCGGCGTCGACACGATCCGCCGCGCGGCGGCCGTCGCGCCGATTGCCGACCTGCAGATCGAGTATTCGCTGCTGTCGCGCGGCATCGAAGCCGACATCCTGCCGGCCTGTCGCGCGCTCGGCATCGGCGTGACGGCCTACGGCGTGCTGTCGCGCGGGCTGCTCGGCGGGCGCTGGAGCGCGGCACGGCAGGGCGAGCGCGACTTCCGCGCGGCGAGCCCGCGCTTCCAGGGCGACAACCTCGTACACAACCTCGCGCTCGTCGACGCGCTGCGTGCGATCGCCGACGAGAAGGGCAGCAATCCGGCGCAGGTCGCGATCGCGTGGGCGCTGTCGCGCGGCACCGACATCGTGCCGCTGGTCGGTGCGCGCAAGCGCACGCAGCTGCAGGACGGTTTGCTGGCGACAAAAATGCAACTAACGGTCAATGATGTCGACCGCATCGAAGCGGCGGTACCCGCCGGGTCGGCTGCCGGCGAGCGTTATCCCGCCGCCCAGATGGCCCACCTCGACAGCGAGCACGGACGGGGGTGAGCCAGGGGCCGGCCCGTCCGGCGGGGCCTAGCCAGCCTCAGGCAAAACCAGATGGCGGGCTGCGTGGCGGAGCGGCACCATCGGCGCCGTACTCGACCGGATGGAACCGCCTCCATGCAAATTCATACGCTGACAATCATCGTGCTGGTGTTCCTGCTGGCCGGCGCGGTCAAGGGCATGATCGGGCTCGGGCTGCCGACGATCGCGATGGGGCTGCTGACGCTCGCGATGCCGCCGTCGGCCGCGGCGAGCCTGCTGCTCGTGCCGTCGTTCATCACCAACGTGTGGCAGTTGGGCCTCGGCCCGTCGTTCGGGCCGCTGCTGCGCCGGCTGTGGCCGCTGCTCGCTGGCCTCACGATCGGCACGCTGACGGGCGGGCTGCCCGCGCTCGCGGCCGGCAGCACGTGGACGCACGCGGCGCTCGGTGTCGTGCTGATCCTGTACGGGGTGTGGGGGCTGGCCGCCGCGCGGCTGCCCGCGCCGGGACGCCGCGAGAAATGGCTGTCCGCCGTGGTCGGTTACCTGACGGGCGTCGTGACGGCGGCAACCGGCGTGTTCGTCGTGCCGGCCGTGCCGTATCTGCAGGCGCTGCGGTTGTCGAAGGACGACCTGATCCAGGCGCTCGGGCTGTCGTTTACCGCATCGACGATCGCGCTCGGCCTGCAGTTGCGCGTATCGGGTGCGTTGCAGACGGTCGACCTCGGCGTGTCGGCACTCGCGCTCGTGCCGGCCCTGGCGGGGATGGCCGGCGGGCAGTATGCGCGACGCGTGATGAGCGAAACGGCGTTCAAGCGCTGCTTCTTCATCGGGCTGATCGCGCTCGGCGCGTATATGGCCGTTGCGGGGTGGCTGTGAACGGGTACCACGCGCCGCGCGTGGGCGCTGCCCCTTGCTGAAGCGCCCGAAGCCGGCTCAAGCGGCCGGCTTCGGGCGCGTTCACGTGGCGCGAATCACACGGTTCAGGCCGGGTCGGCGTACTTCAGCGACCACCCGAACGTGCGCGTCGTGCCCGCGCCGAGTGCGAACGGCTTCGTCGTGCACGCGAAGTTAGAGTGCAGCTGGCCGATCGGTGTCGTCGACAGCGGGTTCGTCGTGCCGTTCGCCGTGTCGAAGGCGGACAGCGCGCAGGTGTCGAACCCCGACGCCGCATAACCGGTCGCGGCGCTGTTGGCGTACGTCACCGACACGCCATCGCCGTTGGCCTGCGTCGATGCGAAATCCGCGAACGACGTGAAGTCCGTCTCGACCGCGAGGTTGCCCGCGAGCGTACCCGAGCTGAGCGTATCGCTGCGCGAGATCGTGCCGTGCGCGAACGTCAGCACCGTATGCACCTGCAGGTCGAGATCCGTCGTGTAGGCGGCGTTCTTCGATGCGAGGCGGAACTTCGTCGTATCGAACGACACGATCACCTGGCCGTTGGCTTGCTGCACGTTCAGGTTCTTGTAGTACGTGACGGGAATGTACGTCTTCGCGTTGTACGTCACCTGCGGCACCAGCAGCGCGTAGCCGAGGTCGGTCGTGCCGTAGATCAGCTTGTCCGAGAACGGTACCGGGTAGTACGGCGTGTACGAGTTGTAGTCGGGCGCCTGGCTCAGGTTCAGGTTGATCACGCGCCGGCCGTCGCGCACGGTGAGCAGCGCGGCGCTGTACGGATGCGCGGCGTCGGTTGGCTGGTTGTACCAGGTCAGCGTATAGCGCGGCAGCGCGTCGAGCCATGCGCCATAGTCCGCATCGGCCATCGGCGCCTTGCCGCCGAAACCGAGCTTGTTCCACCACGCGTTCACGTACAGGTACTGGTGCAGCAGGCTGAAGTTCTCGCCCATCACGCGCGGCTTGCCGCGATACGCGTCGGTGCCGCGGCCCTTGACCCACATGTTCACCGACGGTGTCGGCAGCGACGGGTCATACCAGTACGTGTCGAAACGATGCGCGGCCTGGTAGATGAACGTGTACGCGACGCGCTTCTCCTGGTCGGTCAGCACGCCGGCGTTGGCGGCGGCCGTCAGCACTTCCATGAACGCGGAATCGCCGTACGGGCCGATCGAGCGGCCGTAGTTGAAGCCCTGGCCGCTGGCGTTCAGCTGCGGCAGGATCAGGTCGACCGACTTGCGCAGATAGCCCTTCAGTTCGGGCGTGAGATTCGCCACGTTGTCCATCTCGAACGTGCGCTCGACCACTTCGCCAATCAGCAGCGTGCTGTAGCGGTCGAAGCGCGCCTGGTCGTAGTAGGTCGTGTGCGTGTTCGACGCTTCATCGGAGAAGCCGCCGGAAGAATCGTTGCGGATGTGGTTCGTCAGCGTGTACAGCAGCGCATCGCGCGCGCCCATCGCCGCGACGGACGGATCGGTCTTCGACGCGAACGACGGGCTGCTCCAGCCGAGTTTCTGGCGCAGCCCGGCAATGCCGTAGGACACCGCATAGTAATTCTGCGCGGTGTTGAGCGACGCGATGTCGATCGGCGTGCCGGCGGCCGGGCACGTGTTGGTCTTGCCGCTCGCATCGGGGCCGAACATGTCGCAGAAGGTGAGGCGCTGCTGCAGTGTCGCGAGCATCGCGTCGCTGAAGACTTCGTTGAGCATCCCGTGCGCCTTCAGGTTGTTCAGCGCGACGAGATAGTAGTACTCGCCCCACGACGTGTTCGCGTACGTGTAGTTGCCGCCCGACTGCGCCATCATCGCGGTCGTGATCGTCTGGTAGGTCGCGAGGTAGCTCGCATACTGCGGGTCGTTCTTCGACTTCATGTCGATCAGGATGTACGACAGGCCGAGCGCGAGCTTGCCGGGCAGGAATTTGTCGCCGGTGTTCGTGTCGAGCACGTGGACGGGCGTGCCGTCGCCGAGATCCATCACGACCTGCGTGAAGTCGGGCGATTTCCGGATCAGGTCGAACAGCGCGCGCATCTGGCCCATCATCGTGACCGGCACATTCGTGCCGGCCGGCACGCTGGTGTCGGGCGCGCCGTAGACGAGCGCCTGCAGCGAGTTCGCCGCGAGCGCGGGGGGCGTGGACGTGGACGGGGGCGGCGATGACGGCGGCGTATCGGTCACGTCGTTGCCGCCGCACGCGCTGACGAACACGACGGAAAGGGCGCTGAGCGCGGCGCCGAGCGCGAATCTGCTGCGCGGATGCATTGTGTCTCCAGTTTTGAATAGTGATGAAGGACGGGCGGGTGTGGCCGTTGCCGCGCTCGATGCCCGTACCTGACCGTCGCCTTGCAACCCTGATCCCTGAAGGCGGACGGCCTGAATCACAACTCGAGCGGGCAAGCGTTTCCCCCGCGCGGACCGTGGCCGGCGTCGCGCCGATGAAGGGGAAAACGTTTTCCAAATTTAGGCATCGCGCGGTGCGATGTCAATGAACTTTCACGTCGGAGGCGCCGGTGAAAACCCGGATGGTGGGAATGACCGGACAGGTGCGCGAATCAGAATTTCGCGAAAATCACGCAAGATATTGCCGATGGGCGAGCGCGTTTCATCCTGGGTGCGGGCGGTGGCGTGGCAAACGGCAGGGCTGAACGACGGCACGCTCTCGGCCAGTCATGAGAGAAAACGTTATCCAGAAGAGCCGAAGTGCATCAGGCGGGAAATCGGATCGCCGATCCCGACCGGCAGCGGCTGCCGCGACGGGGTTAAAGCTGTGCCTCGATCGCGGCCTTGTCGATCACCGACCAGACCTGGCGGATCTTGCCGTCATGAAACTCGTAGAACACGTTCTCGGCGAACGTGACCTTGCGGCCGTCGACGGCCAGCCCCATGAACGTTCCTTTCGGCGAACAGGCGAAACGCAGCCGGCACGCGACGCGCGGCGGCTCGCACGCGAGCAGCCGGATCTCGAAGCGGAGATCGGGAATGTCGCGGTAGTCCCGTTCGAGCATCGCGCGGTAACCGGCGAGGCCGAGCGGGCGGTCGTTGTGGATCACGTCGTCGGCCACGTATTCGCCGAGCGCCTGCCAGTCCTGCCGGTTCAGGCAGTCGATATAGGCGCGATAGCGGGTGGCGAGATCGGTGTCGGTCATGGTCATGGCTCCGAGTATCGACGAGACCGCATGCGTCACCGCGACGCCGCCTCGCCGGACAAGAATGCGACGAATTCGCGCGTGTACTTCGGCAGCGCGTCGAACGAGCGCGCGCAGAGCGTCAGTTTCCGGTGACTCCACGGATCGGACAATTCGACGAGCCGCACGTCCATCGTCTGCATCGCGCGCTCGGCCGCATGACGCGACACGATGCCGATGCCCACGCCGCTCGCGATCACGCGGCAGATCGCATCGAAGCTCTTCAACTGCACGCGATAACGGATCCGCTTGCCGAGCGCGCGCGCCTGGTCGGCGAGATGCACCTGCAACGCGCTACCGTCGGTGAGGCCGATGAAATCCTCGCCGGCGATCGCGTCGAACGCAACCTTCTCGTGCGACGAGAGCGGATGCGCGGCCGGCACGACGACGATCAGCCAGTCCTCGCGGAACGGCTTCTGTTCGAGCCCGCCGAGCCCGACCGAATCGGCGACGATGCCGACCTCGGCCGTCTTGTTGCGGATCGCATGCACGATCTCCTGGCTCGAGCGCTCCTCGACGCTGACCGACAGCTTCGGGTGATGCGGCAGGTAATCGGCCAGCGCGTCGGGCAGGTATTCGCTCAACGATGCCGTGTTGCACAGCAGCCGGATATGGCCGCGCAGCCCCTGGCCGTATTGCTGCAGTTCGCCGCGCATGTGGTCGATCTGCTGCAGCACGGTGCGCGCATGGTGTTCGAGCGCGCGGCCCGCGTCGGTCGCCTGCGCGCCCGACTTGGTCCGGTGCAGCAGCGGCACGCCGAGCTCGTCCTCCATGCCGCGGATCCGCTCGCTCGCGGCCTGCAGCGTGATGTGCGTGCGCTCCGCGCCGCTCGTGATCGTGCCGGCTTCGCAGATGTTCAGGAAGAGCCGCAGGTCGGTCAGGTCGAAGCGCATGATGGGCGGGGCGTGAGGACGTTGTCGAATGGCCGATAAGTTAGCAGGAACCGCCGCGCCGGTCTCAGGCGCAGCCTGAGGCCTGCTTCGACGGTTCCGCATTTCCGGGGCGCGATCGATGGCCGATCATGGCTGCACATCAACCGGGGAGCCTGTCATGCAGATCGATTCGTCATGGGGCGTGTCGTTCAAGATCGCGCTGCATCTGTTGTTCCTGTGCATCGGCATCGCGTGGGCCTGTGCCGAATTCGTCGGATGGTTGCGTTGAGTCGAGTACCTATCGAGGTTGATCCTTCATAGGTTTTTGAAACGAAAATTCTTCCGCTTTCCTGCAAAAAGACCATCAAGTTTTTCCGAATCGGACCGTATTACCGGTATCGAATGCCGGCCGGCATCCGGTTCGTGATCGTTTGTCATCATTGTTTGCATCCGGTTACACGTCGGCCGTTCCGTTTTTGAGATGCTTGAAAGATTGTCAAACCGGAGTCGGATCGTCCATGAAAACGCGCGAGTTTCACCGCAACGCGGCGTGGCTGCCGGGCCTGGCAGCCGCGCTCGTCATGGCCGGTTGTGCAAGTACGCAGTCCGTCCCGCCGAGCGATACGCTCGCGGGCCCCACGTCGAACCAGCCGGCTTCCGCTCCGTCGGCGGCCACGTCCGCCGCGCTGCCGCCGGCGCCGATTCTCGTCGCGCAAAAGTACGTCGTGAAGCGCGGCGACACGCTGACGGGCATCGCGTCCGCGAACGACTGCAGCGTTGCCGACCTGCGCACCTGGAACAAACTGGCCGCGCACGGCAGGCTGCGCATGGGGCTGGTACTGCGCATCGTCAAACAGCAGCCGTTGCCGCCGGCCGGCGCGGCCGGCACGCAAACCGCGGCGGCCAATGGGGCCGCGGGAAGTCAGGCAACGTCGCAGAGCGCCGCGTCGAACGCGAGCGACCGGCAGGTCGTCAAGGAAACGAAACGGCATGCGGGCGGGGTCGCGCTCAAGTGGCCCGCCAACGGCAAGATCGTCGACGGGTTCCGGCCGGGGCAGAACCGCGGCATCCAGATCGCCGGCCGACCGGGCGACCCGGTGCGCGCCGCGGCCGACGGCCGCGTGATGTATGCGGGCACCGGCCTGAACGATTACGGCAGCCTGATCATCGTCCAGCACAACGCCGATTTCCTGACCGCCTATGCGCACAACCGCAAGCTGCTCGTGAAGACGGGCGACATCGTGCGCCAGGGTGACGCGATCGCCGAGATGGGCGACCTCGACAACTCGCGCGTCGCGCTGCTGTTCGAGGTGCGGCGCGACGGCAAGCCGGTGAATCCGATGCCGTACCTGCCTTCGTCGCAAGGGTGACGCGGGGCCGTTTTGCTGGAACGTGGCGGCGCTCGCTGCTACGCTAGGGGCTGTTCATGCGCGTCCCGCGCATGGCGGGGCCGACGGGCGTCATTCGGGGATGCGCGGCGAATGCCGTCGCGGGCCGGCCGTCGGCGTGAACGGGCGCGCTTCGTCGAAGCGCACCCGCGTTGCTTCGTGCCACCGTTTCCGACAGAACACACCGCATTCATGGAACACTCTCCGACACGCCGCTCGCTGTTGCTTGCCGCCGTTGCCGCACCGTTCGTCGCCGCGTGCACGTCCGCGCCGGTCGCCGACCAGGGGCGCGCCCATACCGCGCAGGCCGAACTGGCCGCGCTCGAAAAAGCCTCGAACGGCCGGCTCGGCGTCGCCGCGCTCGATACGTCGAATGGCGTGCGCATCGCCCATCACGCGCGCGAACGCTTCCCGCTGTGCGGCACCTATGCGGTCATGGCGGCCGCCGCGATGCTCGCGCGCGGGTCGCTCGATGCGTCGCTGCTGCCGCGCCGCATCCTGTATCGTCGTTATGAAGTCGTGTCGGGCTCGCCGATTACCGAAAGCCGCGTCGACACGGGCATGACGATCGTGCAGCTGTGCGAGGCGATGCTGCAGGCCGGCGACAAGGGGGCGGGGAACCTGCTGATGGGCGTGCTCGGCGGCCCGCAGGCCGTCACGTCGTTCGCGCGCGAGAGCGGCGACACGACGTTCCGCCTCGACCACTGGGAGCCCGAACTGAACCGGGCCGCGCCCGGCGACGAACGCGACACGTCGACGCCGGTCGCGATGGTCGACACGCTGCAGCGATTGCTGCTCGGCGATACGCTGCACGAGCCGCAGCGTACGCAGCTGACGGAATGGATGGCCGGTGGCGCGCGCGGCGCGACCGGCATCGCGGCGGGCGTGCCGCCGGGCTGGCGCGTTGCGGACAAGGCCGGTACGGGCGGCTACGGCACGACGACCGATGTCGCGGTGCTGTGGCCGCCGTCGCGCGCGCCGATCGTGATGGCCGTGTCGTTCACGCAGCAGCGGGCCGACGCGGCGGCCCGCGCGGACGTCGTCGCGTCGGCGGCGCGCATCGCGGCGGGTGCGTTGACCGCGACGGCCTGACCGTCCGGCGTCTCGCGCAACGCGCACGTTTGGCTTATCGTGTCGGTCTGTGCGCGCCGGTGTCGGCGCGCGGCCCTTTCGCGCCGTATTTCCGTTTCCCGTTCGCCATGCGCCGACTTCCGCCCCTGCACGCGTTGCAGATCTTCTCGACGGTGGCTCGCCACCGCAGCTTCACGCGCGCGGCCGAGCAGCTGTGCATCACGCAGGGCGCGGTGAGCCGGCAGATCCAGACGCTCGAGGCGCACTACGGCTTTCCGCTGTTCAAGCGGCATGCGAAGGGGCTCACGCTGACGGCGGAGGGCGAGCAGCTGCTGCCGGTCGTCAACGAGAGCTTCGCGCGGATCGAGGACATCTCGATGAAGCTCACGCGGCAGCGCACCGATCTCGCGCTGAAGGTGCCGACCTGCGTGATGCGCTGGATGCTGCCGCGCATCATGCGCTTCCAGGGCGAGCACCCCGATCTCCATGTGCAGATCACGACCGCGTGGCAGCACGTCGTCGATTTCTCGACCGAGCCGTTCGATGCGGCGGTCGTCTACGGCACGTCGCCGGGCCCCGGCGTGTTCGCGCTGCCGCTGTTCGACGAACGGCTGACGCCCGTCTGCGCGCCCGAATTGCGGCAGGCGTCGCCGCTCGATACGGTCGGCGATCTCGCGCGCCATACGCTGCTCCATCCGACGCGCGACCATCGTGACTGGCGTGCGTGGCTCGACCATGCGGGCGAGCGCGGCGTCGATCCCGCGCGCGGGCCGACGTTCGACACGCTCGATCTCGCGACGAACGCGGCGATGCAGGGTTTCGGCGTCGCGATCGGCGACGTGACGCTCGTCGACGACGACGTCAGCGCGCGCCGGCTCGAACGGCCGTTCGACATCGTGCTCGAAACCGGCGCGCGCTACTTCTTCGTGTATCCCGAAACCATCGGCAGCCAGCAGAAGATCCGCGCGTTCAGCGACTGGATCGCGCGTCATCGCGACTGACGGGCGGCCACGGCGGCGGGCGCCCGGCGGCGGATTTTACTGGTAGGTCACGACGGCGATCATCGGCGCATGATTGCTGCCCGTACGCTCAGGTAAAACGATTGCGCGCGAGGCCTGCGTAAAGGTCGTGGTCTTGATCGTGCGCAGGCTGGCCGCGTCGACGAACGCGACTTGTCCGCTTGCCGGACGCGGGCAGTCGGGGCGCACGTGTGCGTGGGCGACATCGGCCGTATCGAGCGCGAACGAGCAGGGCGGCTCGACGATCATGCCGGAGAAGTGAATGATGCCGGACGTGCCGCCGGCAAAGGACGAGGACGTGGCCAGAAGCGAGCCAGCCAGGACGAACGAGGCGGCGAACAGGCGATGCTTCATGACAGGCTCCAGAGAGGAAGCGCGTCGCAGCGGGGCCGCTCGGGTGGCAGTCCGTCAACGCTGCGATGCTGTATGCGTAAACGGCAAAACCATCGGACCTCTTGAATCGAAAAATGGAAATAAAGGGAATAAGCAAACCGCGCGTTATTCCTTCAATCAATTTATCTCAAATTTGCGCGCCCGCAAGTCGGGGATTTGCCGGTCGCGTACGCTCGCCGGAAGACCATTGGCGGATGGAGGAGCGTGCCGTTGAATCGTTGCGAAGCCAACGAGTCGGTAGTTACCCGGTCTCCGGCTCGCCACAAGCAAAACGGCCGCTCTGACGAGCGGCCGTTTTGCATTGACACGACGCAAGCGCGGTGTTCAGCCCGTGCGCTTGCGGATCGCGCCGACGACCACGAGCAGCACGATCGCGCCGATGATGGACGCGATCCAGCCGGCGCCCTGGCCCGGCGCATACCAGCCGGCGGCGCGGCCGACGTAGCCGGCGATCAGCGAGCCGACGACGCCGAGCACGACGGTCATCAGGATACCCATCTTGTCGTCGCCGGGCTTGAGCGCGCGGGC
Source organism: Burkholderia sp. Tr-20355 (assembly GCF_017104685.1). Lineage (NCBI taxonomy): Bacteria > Pseudomonadati > Pseudomonadota > Betaproteobacteria > Burkholderiales > Burkholderiaceae > Burkholderia > Burkholderia sp. Tr-20355. Next base: position 84,229 of record NZ_JAAGPK010000009.1, read on the forward strand.
GAGGAGGCCGACGATGAGCCCGACGACCAGGGTTTCGATGAATTGCAGCATGAACGCCTCCCTATTGCGATTGAGCTGTTGATGAAAGGAAATGGACCCGCGTCGCGCGCAAGGGTTCCATGCAACGGCCAGCCGGCGCGTGGCGTGCCGAGTATCGCACGCCGGCGCGTCGCGCGGATGTCAGTTCGCCGGTGTTGCAACCACCGGGTCGAGACGGCGGTAGCCTTCGGTCGCGTTCAGCAGCGTGCGCGTGTAGTCGCGTGCGACCTGTCCTGCCCGCACGTCCTCGACACGGAGCTGTTCGACGATCTCGCCGTGCTGCATGACCGCGACGCGCTGGCACAGGAAGCCGATCACCGCGAGGTTGTGGCTCACGAGGATCATCGTCAGTTGGCGTTCGCGATGCAGGCGGCGCAGCAGGTTCAGGATTTCTGCCTGCACCGACACGTCGAGTGCGGACGTCGGTTCGTCGAGCAGCAGCACGCGCGGTTCGACGATCAACGCACGCGCGATCGCGACGCGCTGCCGCTGGCCGCCCGACAACTGGTGCGGATAGCGAAAACGGAACGCGGGGCCGAGGCCGACCTCGGACAGCGCGCGGGCGATGCGCGCATCGGCGTCGCCGATCGCATGGATCGACAGCGGCTCGCGCAACGTCTGGTCGACCGTGAAGCGCGGATGCAGCGACGCGTACGGATCCTGGAACACCATCTGCACGTGGTGGCGGAACGCGCGATCGGGCGTGCCGCCGACCGGCCGTCCGTCGATCGACAGGCTGCCGGACGCGAGCGGCACCAAGCCCGTCAGCGCACGCAACAGCGTCGACTTGCCGGAACCCGATTCGCCGACGAGCCCGAACACTTCGCCGTCGCGCACCGCGAAGCTCGCGTCGCGCACGGCGTCGACGTGACCCGTGCGGGTCGGGAAACGGATCGATGCGTGATCGACGTCGATCATCGTGCTGCCTCCTGTCGGCCGGCGGGCTCGAGCCACGCCGGATCGCGGCGCAGCACGGGCAGTTCGTCGGGCGGGTTCGCGAGCGGCGGGGTCGCCGCGAGCAGCCCGCGCGTGTAGGGATGCGAGGCGTCGCGCAGGTCGCGCGCGGCGCAGGTCTCGACCACGCGGCCCGCATACATCACCGCGACGCGGTCGCAGAACGACATCACGAGCGGCAGGTCGTGGCTGATGAACATCAGGCCCGTGCCGTGGCGCGCGATCATCGCGTCGAGCACCGCGAGTACCTGCATCGACACCGCGACGTCGAGCGCGGACGTCGGTTCGTCGGCGATCAGCAGGCGCGGGCCGGTCGACACCATCATCGCGATCATCACGCGCTGGCCCATGCCGCCCGACAATTCATGCGGATACGCATCGGCGACGCGCGCCGGGTCGCGGATCTGCACGGCGGAGAGCGCGTCGACGATCCGTTCGCGCAGCGCGCGGCCGCGCAGCCCGGGCTCGTGCAGACGAAACGCTTCGCCCATCTGCTTCGCGACTGTCATCACCGGGTTCAGCGAATACTTCGGGTCCTGCAGGATCATGCCCATCTGGCTGCCGCACAGCCGCCGGCGCTCGCGCGGCGACATCGCGAGCAGGTCGTGGCCCGCGAAGCGCATCGTGCGCGCCGACCAGCGGGCGGCGTCGGGCAGCAGGCCGAGCAGCGCGCGGCCCGTCAGCGACTTGCCGGAGCCCGATTCGCCGACGATGCCGAGCCGTTCGCCGGGGGCGAGCGTCAGCGACAGGTCGCGCACGGCGTCGGTGACGACGCCGTCGTGGCCGCGAAAGCCGATCTTCAGCCCGTCGATCTCGCAGAGCGGGGCGGGCGCGGGGGCGGTATTCGTCGGCATGTCATGCTCCATGGCGGGGATCGAAGACGTCGCGCAGCCCGTCGCCGAGCAGGTTGAACGCGAGGCTCACGAGCAGGATCGCGATGCCGGGCAGCGTCGCGACCCACCACGCGTCGAGCAGCACGTTGCGGCCCGATGCGACCATGAAGCCCCATTCGGGGCTCGGCGGTTGCGCGCCCAGGCCGAGAAAGCCGAGGCCCGCGACGGTCAGGATGATGCCGGCCATGTCGAGCGTCGCGCGCACGATCACCGACGACATGCACAGCGGCATGATGTAGCGCAGCAGGATGCGCGGGCCCGACGCGCCCTGCAGCCGCGCGGCGTGGATGTAGTCGGCTTGCGCGATGCGGATCGTCTCCGCGCGCGCGAGCCGCGCATACGCGGGCCACGCGGTGATCGAGATCGCGACGACCGCGTTGATCACGCCGGGCCCGAGCGCGGCCGCGAACGCGAGTGCGAGCACGATCTTCGGGAACGCGAGCGCGATGTCGGTGATGCGCATCAGCACGCTGTCGACGAAGCCGCCGCAATAGCCGGCCGTGGTGCCGATCAGGAGGCCGATCGGCACCACGATCACGACGACGAGCAGCGCGATGCCGAGCGTGAGGCGCGAGCCGGCGATCAGCCGCGAAAGGATGTCGCGGCCGAGCTGGTCGGTGCCGAACCAGTGCGACGGCGAGCCGGGCGGCAGCAGCCGGTCGGACAGCACCTGGCGCAGTGGGTCGTGCGGCATGATCAGCGGGCCGATGATCGCGACGACGATCAGCGCGACGAGGATCGCGAGCCCGAACAGGTTGAGCGGATTGGTGGCGAACCGGCGCCAGCGTCGGTACGCGAGGCCGAGTGCGGCCTGCGAGCGCGACACGGGCGCATCGGACAGCAGCCACGCGCGCGGCGTGAGGCGCTCGGTGTTCATGATTGGACGACCTTCGGCATCGGCGATGAAAGAAGCGGGGGGAAAGCGGTCATGTCGGCGTAGCCCTCAGCGCGCACGCGGATCGAACACGCGGTAGAGCGCGTCGGTCAGCAGGTTGACGGTGATGAACATCGCGCCGATCACGAGCGTCGCGCCGAGCACCGCGTTCATGTCGGCGTTCAGCAGCGCGCCGGTCAGGTACGAACCGAGCCCCGGCCACGCGAACACGATCTCGGTCAGCACCGAGCCTTCGAGCAGGTTGCTGTACGTAAGCGCGATCACGGTCAGCAGCGGCACCGCGATGTTGCCGAACGCATGCCGCCAGATCACGCGCCGTTCCGACAAGCCCTTCGCGCGCGCGGTGACGATGTATTCCTGACTCAACTGGTCGAGCATGAACGAGCGCGTCATGCGGCTGAGATACGCGACCGAGTAGTAGCCGAGGATCGCGGCCGGCAGCGCGATGTGCGACACCGCGTTGCGGAACACGTCCCACTCGCCGGCGAGCGCGGCGTCGATCAGCAGGCTGCCCGTGCGCGGGTCGACCATCCCGTCGTACACGGGGTCGAGCCGGCCGGGCCCGCCGACCCAGTGCAGCCGCGCGTAGAACAGCAGCAGCCCCATCAGCCCGAGCCAGAACACGGGCACCGAATTGCCGATCAGCCCGACGAAGCGCGCGATGTGATCGATCGGCCGGTTGTGCTTCACGGCGGCCGCGACACCGAGCGGCACGCCGATCGTGATGCCGATCAGCGTGGCGATCGTCGCGAGTTCGAGCGTGGCCGGGAACACGCGCCGGATGTCGTCGAGCACCGGGTTCGCGGTCAGCAGCGACACGCCGAGATTGCCGTGCAGCACATCGCGCACATAAATCATGAATTGCGTGGCGAGCGGCTTGTCGAGCCCGAGCGCGATGCGTTCGGCCGCGTATGCGTCGGCCGACGCGCGATCGCCGAGGATCGCGAGCACGGGATCGATCGGCACCTTGCGGCCGATCACGAACGTCAGCGCGAGCAGCCCCGCGAACGTGACGGCGAGCGTGAGCGCCCAGCGCAGCACGCGCAGCGCCCAGCGCACGGCCGGGCGACGCGCGGGCAGCGTGCGCAGTGCTTCGAGTGAGGAGGCGGGAGTCGACATGCGGCGAATCTTATTGCTTCTTCAGGTTGCGGTACGACACGAGATCGTTGATCGGCCCGACCTCGAGCCCGCTCACGCCGGGCCGTGTCGCGACCTGCGCGACTTTCTCGAACATGATCACGAACGGCGAGTGCGCGAGCACTTCCTTCTGCATCGCCTGATACCGCTGCGCGCGTTTCGCGGCGGTCGGCTCGGCGAGCGCGGTGTCGGTTTCCTTCGTCAGTTGCGGGATGTCCCAGCTGTTGCGCCAGGCCAGCATTTTATAGCTCGACTTGTCGGAGTTGTCCGGATTCCACGCGAAACCCTGCGCGTTGCTGTGCGGATCGATGTAGTCGGCCGACCATTCGCCGATGTAGATGTCGTGCTGGCGCGCGCGGTATTTCGCGAGCGTCTGCTTGTTGTCGCCGGGGATCAGCTGCACCTTGATGCCCGCCTGCGCGAAGTTCGCCTGCACCGCCTGCGCGATTTCCGTGTACGGATAGTCGTTGCGCACGTCCATCGTCACCGAAAAGCCGTCGGGCACGCCGGCCTTCGCGAGCAGCGCCTTCGCTTTCGCGACGTCGAGCTTGTAGGGGTTCGCGTTCAACGTGCCGAGGAAGCCTTCGGGCAGGAAGGTCTGGTGCACCTTGTAGGTCGTCTTCACGACGTTGCCCTGGATGCCCGCATAGTCGACGAGCCATTTCAGCGCTTCCTGCACGTCGGGCTTCGCGAGCGTCGGGTTCTTCGTGTTCAGGCCGAGATACAGCAGCGTCGCCTGCGGCGAAGCCGATACCTTCGCCTTGCCCGATTTCACGACCGACGCCAGATCGTCGGGGCTCAGGTCGCGCGCCGCGTCGACGTCGCCGTTTTCGAGCAGCAGGCGCTGGCTCGCGGCCTCGGGCACGTGGCGCAGCACGATGCGTTTCATCGCGAGCGGCAACCGGTAGCCGTCGAAGCGCTGCAGCACGAGGCTGTCGCCGGCCGTCCACTTGACCAGCCTGTACGCGCCGGAGCCGGCTTCGTTGGTCTTCAGCCACGCATTGCCGAAGTCGTTGCCTTGCTGATGCGACAGCAGCAGCTTCTTGTCCAGCACCGACGCGGGCCACGAGCCGAGCACGTTCAGCACGAACGTCGGCGCGTACTTGCGGTCGGTGGTGACGGCAATCGTCTGGTCGTCGAGCTTCTTCACGTTCGCGCCGACGTTCGCCTTCGTCAGGCCGATGCCGGTCAGCACGGCGGCCGGGCCCTTGTCGAGCAGCACCGCGCGCTGGATCGACCAGGCGACGTCGTCGGCCGTCAGCGGATTGCCCGAGTGGAACTTGAGGCCCGGGCGCAGCTTGAACGTATAGGTCAGGCCGTCGGTGCTCACCGTCCACGACTGCGCGACGTCGCCGTTGAATTTCGACGGATCGCGCAGGTCGACGCGCACGAGTCGGTCATAGGTATTCGCGACGTATTCCTCCGGCACCAGTTCGTAGATCTCGCCCGGGTCGAGCGTCGTGAATTCGTCGAGCAGCGTGGCCATCACGAACATGTCCTTCGGTGTTTCCGCATGCGCGGCGCAAAGCGGAACGGCGGCGAGAACGGCCGCGGCGGCCAGCGCCGCGACGAGTCGGGATGTCGGGAATTTCATGGGCGCTCCATCTGTCGTTGAAGTCGTTGAACGTGAACGGTGAGGGGGACGTGCATCGTCGTTACATCAGGCGCCACGGGCCGCTTGCCGCGTCGTCGATCTGCGGCAGCGCGTGCGAGCCGGGCAGTTCGTAGTGCCACCATTCGCTGTCGATGTGCGCGAAGCCGGCCGCGTGCATCACGCCGAGCAGCAGCAGGCGGTTGCGTTGCACGGCTTCAGGCAGCCCGGCGTGGAAGTGACCCGACGCGGCGACCATCTCGTCGAAACCGGTACCCATGTCGAGCGGCTCGCCGTTCGCGGCGACGAGCGTCAGGTCGAGTGCGGTGCCGCGGCTGTGATTCGAGCCGCGGCCGAGATCGGCGATGAAGTTCGGGTCGGGCAGGAAATCCCACAGGACCTGCTGCGCCTGCGGCGGCCGGTACGCGTCGTAGACGCGCAGCGTGAAGCCGGCTTGCGCCGCGATGTCGACCGCCCGCCGCAACGCGGCCTCGGCCGGCGCCAGCAGCAGGCAGTGCGCATGGCGGTAGATCGGCTTGCCGGTCAGGTTGCGGTCGGTCGCGTAGACGAGATCGATGTCGACGCGATGCGTGGCGGGCGTGATTTCGACGAGGCGGTGATCGTTCATCGGCAGGGCGGTCTCGCTCAGGATTCGAATTGGTCGAACGTGCGCTGCAGTTCGCGGTTGCGTTCGACGCGGCGGTCGATCGCGGGGCCGAGGCGGTCGACCACGGCCGTGATCAGCAGGTTGAACAGGCAGGTGAGCGGCGCGAGCGAATCCCAGAACTGGCCGACATCGGTCTTCACCTGCAGCAGGTCGGACGGCCAGTCGCGCGCCCACGGGCACGACAGGTCGGTGACCAGCGCGAACGGCTGCCCGCGCTCGGCGGCCGCCTGGCAATAGCGGCGCGCGCCGCGCGAATACGCACGCGTATCGGTAACGATGCAGTACGGCCGCTCGAATTCGGAGTTCAGCGAATCGACGTACGAGCCCGACTGGCCATCGGAATAGAACACGCGCGGGCGCAGGTATTCGAGGTAGCTGCTGAAGGCGTTGCTGATGCCGCGCGTCGACTGGATGCCGAGGATGAACACCGCGTCGGCCTGTGCGATCCGGTCGGCGACCTGCGCGAACACCGGGCCTTCGGCGAGCCGGTACACGTGGCGGATCGCATCGAGCTCGCGTTCGAGCGACAACGCGAGCGCGCGTTCGCCGCGGCGGGCGCCGTCGTTGCCGCCGACATCGCCGTCGACCGAGTGCGTGCCCACCGTGCGGCGGTATTCGTCGAGCCGGTCGGTGATCATCCACGGACGATCGCTGCCGCCGCGCAGCTCGCGCTTCAGGTCGTCGAGATTGCGGTAGCCCACGCTGCGCAGGAAGCGCCCGACCGAGATGCCGCTGGTGCCGGCCTGCTGCGCGATCTGGTCGGCAGTCTCGAGCCCCAGACGGTCGAGGTTCGCGAGCATGTAGCTCGCGATGCGCTTGGCGGTCGGTGTCAGCTCCGCGTAGCGGGATTCGACGGTACGGGCGAACGCGCAAGTCATCGGCTGTTAGATCGTTGTCGTTTGGTGATCGAATGTCATCTATCTGACAAAGCCAAAATCATTCGCGCCAGCGGATAAAAACTATGGTGTGGGGATGGGTGATAGGTGCGTGACGGACCGGCGTTCGCACGGCCCAACCCTGAATCGCCAATCGATTGGCGGATCGTTCGCCTTGAATGTCGCGGTGAGCCGTTCCGCCAGTCGTGTCCCGCGGTATCGCGATCATTACAAAATTAAAGCGAATCACATTAAATCATTAATTCAGGTCAATAATTCATTTAAGTTTTACGTCGATTTGGATTTAACTTGCGTGACGGGATGTTCGATTTTCGATAATCCGAAAACGGCATGTATTCCGTAATGGGAATTCGCTCAATCGAAATAATGAAGAGGCAATCATGACGAATCTTTCTCGACGCAAGATGCTGGCGAATACGGCTGGCGCCATTGCCGCCGCAGGCCTTGCCGTAACGGCCAAAGCCGCGTCGTTCGGCAATCCGGACAGTCCGCCGGAAGGGGCGATCAACGCGCGCAACAAACAGGGATTGACCGACCCGGGGCCACAAAATCCCGCATTGGCGAATCAATTCCCGTCTTTTCAGGATCCGCCTGCCACCGATATCAACGGGATGCCGTTATTCTGGGCGTCTTTCAATAATGCCCATAAACGCATTCAAAACGGCGGGTGGGCGCGCGAGGTCACGCAGGACGATTTTGCAATTTCCGAAACCATTTCCGGCGTCAATATGCGCCTCACGCGCGGCGGCATTCGCGAGATGCACTGGCACCAGCAGGCCGAGTGGGCAATCATGCTTGACGGCCGCTGCCGGATCACCGTGCTCGACGAACTCGGGCGGCCGTCGGTGCAGGACGTCAAGACCGGCGATCTCTGGTATTTCCCGCCCGGCCTGCCGCATTCGCTGCAGGGCCTCGGCACCGACGGCGCCGAATTCCTGCTCGCGTTCGATAACGGCCGCGCATCGGAATTCAATACGCTGCTGCTGACCGACTGGGTCGCGCATACGCCGCCGGACGTGCTCGCGCTCAACTTCGGCGTGCCGGCCGACGCGTTCAGGAACATTCCGCTCGACAACCTGTGGATCTTCCAGGGCGACGAACCGGGCCCGCTCGCGGACGCGCAGCGCGCATCGGCCTCGTCGGCCGGCGCGCCGCCGCATCCGTTCATCTTCTCGCTCGGCGACATGAAACCCGTCAAGAAGACGCGCGGCGGCGAAGTGCGGATCGCGGACAGCACCAACTTCAACATCTCGACGACGGTCGCGGCGGCGCTCGTCACGGTCCACCCGGGCGGCATGCGCGAGTTGCACTGGCATCCGAACGCGGACGAATGGCAGTACTACCTGCAGGGCGAGGCGCGGATGACCGTGTTCGACACGGGGCCGAAGGCGCAGACGGCCGACTTCCGCGCGGGCGACGTGGGCTACGTGAAGAAGAGCCTCGGGCACTACGTGCAGAACACCGGCAAGACCGATCTCGTGTTCCTGGAGATCTTCAAGACCGACCGGTATGCGGAGGTGTCGTTGTCCGACTGGCTCGCGCATACGCCGCCGAAGCTCGTCGAAGCGCACCTGAACGTCGCGCCCGACGTGATCGCGCGGTTTCCGCGCAACCGTCCCGACGTCGTGCCGCTGTAACGCGGCCGGCGCGCCGCGGCCGGCGGGCGGCAGGCCGGCCGTGGCGTCCGCTTCCACTTCCACGTAAGCCCCTATCCGAACGGAACCTCACCATGATTCCCGTCACGAGCAAAACCGCCGGCGGCTTCGCGCTGCCGGGCGCGTCTCCCGAACGCATCGACGGCGCGGCGCGCGCCGCGCTGGAAGGCCGCCGCACCGGTATCGCCGCGCTGCTGCCGTTCGTCGGCCCGGCCGTGATCGCGTCGATCGGCTACATGGACCCCGGCAACTTCGCGACCAACATCCAGGCCGGCGCCGCGTACGGCTACCGGCTGCTGTGGGTCGTGCTGGCCGCGAACGCGATCGCGATGCTGTTCCAGGCGATGTCCGCGAAACTCGGCATAGTGACCGGCCGCAACCTCGCCGAGCTGTGCCGCGACCGTTTCCCCGCGCCGGTCGTGCTGGGCATGTGGATCGCGTCGGAAATCGCCGCGATGGCGACCGATCTCGCCGAATTCCTCGGTGGCGCGCTCGCATTCGGGCTGCTGTGCCACCTGTCGCTGTTCGCCGGGATGATCGCGACGGCGCTGGCGACCTGCGCGATCCTCGCACTCGAGAAGCGCGGCTTCCGGCCGCTGGAAGCCGCGATCGCGGCGCTGGTCGGCGTGATCGGCGCGTGTTATCTCGGCGAACTGCTGATCGCGCCGCAGGACTGGCATGCCGCGGCGTTTCATCTGGTCGTCCCGCAGATTCCGGATCACGCGGCGCTGACGATCGCGGTCGGGATCATCGGCGCGACGATCATGCCGCACACGCTGTATCTGCATTCGGGCCTGACGCAGGATCGCGCCGCGCCGCGCGACGACGTGGAACGGCGGCGGCTCGTGCGTTTTTCGAACCGCGAGGTCGTCGTCGCGCTCGGGCTCGCCGGGTTCGTGAATCTCGCGATGGTGATGATGGCGTCGTCGGCGTTCCATGCGAATGCGCCGGGCATGACCGACATCGGCGACGCGTATCACACGCTGATCCCGGTGCTCGGGCCGGCGGCCGGCGCGCTGTTCCTCGTCGCGCTGCTGACGTCGGGTGTGTCGAGCTCGGTGGTCGGCACGATGGCCGGGCAGGTCGTGATGCAGGGCTTCATCCATCGCCGCCTGCCGGTGTGGGTGCGCCGCGCGGTGACGATCGCGCCCGCGTTCGCGGTGGTCGCACTCGGCTGCGACGTCACGCGCGCGATGGTCGCGAGCCAGGTCGTGCTCAGTTTCGTGTTGCCGATACCGATGATCGCGCTGTTGATGCTGTCGGCGCGCGAGGACGTGATGGGCGCTTATGCGATGCGGATGCCGCTGCGGATCGTCGCCGGCGCGGCGACGGTCGTGATCGTCGGGTTGAATGCGTACCTGGTGTGGGCGGTGTTCAACTGAGCGGCGGCGGGGCGGCTACTGCTGCATGTCCGGCGCCTCGCGCAGCCGCCAGATCGCGTTGCACTGCTGGCCGCCGAGGCTCGTCGCGCGCAGCGTGATGACGGTGCCGGCGGCGACCTGATACCAGAAATGCGCCATCAGCTCGGTGCCTTTGCGCTGCGCCTGCCCGTCGACCAGCACTTCGCACCGCAGCGGCGACGGCGAACCGGACGGGTGCGTGACGTAGACGTTCAGGCGCGCGATGTCGCGGGTCGAGGTGAACACGACTTCGTGGTTGCCGCTGCCGACGAGCATCGTGCCGCCCGGTTCGTCGATCGCCTGCAGGTAGGCGCCCGCGCTGCCCTCGATCGCGGCGGACGAAACGGTCAGCCCGGCCGATCGCACGTAGTCCGCCGCGGCGATGCGTGCGGCGACCGCGCCGGAGGGCACCGGGGTGCCGTCCGACAGCGCGAACGGCGCGCCGTCGCGCAGCGCGGCGTCGGTGTGGTTCGCGTAGTAGCGCCACCGGTCGAGGAAGCGGATGTCGCCGGTCATGTGCAGCGCGCGGATCGGTTCGTCCTGGTAACGGAGCGTCGTCGTACCGCTGCCCGCGTCGAACGATTCGTGAATGCCGTACTTGCTGACGAAGTTCTGGACCGGGTCGAGCAGCGCCGTTTCGCCCTGGGCGCTCCACAGATGCAGGAACGTCGTGTCGATCCCGAAGCACGCCTGGAAATCGGTGCCGACGCGCGCGAGGCAGTCGCGCAGGTGAGCGGCATAGCGTGCCCATGCGTCGGCGGTCCCGGCCACGAGCCCGGCCTGCAGCGCACCGCCGTGGCGGGCGGTGACCGCGTCGACGACGAGACGCCAGTGATGGTCGCGCCGCTCGCCGATCAGCGGCGTGACGACGAACGTGCAGAACAGCGGGTCGGGGCACACGTGAATCCGGTCGTCGCCGATCCGCGAGAACAGGTCGAATTGCGGCGCACAGAACCAGATGTCGGCATCGTACAGCGCGAGCTTGCGGATCTGCGGGTTGCGCGCGCAATACCCGGCCGCCTCGATGAAGCGGCCGACCGGCAGCGCATACGCGTCCGACGCGTCGATGACGTCGACCGACTGGCTCGCGAGGATCTGCCGCTTGCGCTCGGACAGCCCGTAGCCGATCACCGCGATCCGTCCGTCGTAGCCGGTCTGCCGGAGCGACAGCAGGAACGGCACGAGCATTTCGTACCACGCGCGGTTGTTGTCGTTGATCGCTACGCAGACCGCGTGCTCGCTCGGATGCATGTTCGGTTCCCGTTGTGCGCACTCGGGCGTGCGCATCCTGTCCTGGTTGGTGACGCGAATCCGGTGACGTGGATCACCGCCGGGCGCCGCCGGCCCCGGTCATTGTAGATCGGCGCCGCCGCGCGACATAGCGCCGGCGCCGCGGCCCATGGCGATTACCCGCGCGCCGGCAGGGCCGGGCACGCGGGCCGCCGCGATTATTTCGCGAGCGTGCGGTATGACACGAGGTCGTTGATCGGCCCGATTTCCGGCCCGGTCGCACCGGGGCGCGTCGCGACCTGCACGACCTTCTCAAACATGATGATGAACGGCGAGTTCGCGAGCACGGCCTTCTGCAGTGCTTCGTAGCGCTGCGCGCGCTTCGCGGGCGACGGCTCGACGAGCGCGGCCTCGGTGTCTTTCGTCAGTTGCGGAATATCCCAGCTGTTGCGCCACGCGAGCATCTTCGTCGGCGATTGATCCGAGTTGTCCGGATTCCATGCGAAGCCGCGCGCGTTGCTGTTCGGGTCCATGTAGTCGGGCGACCATTCGCCGATGAAGATGTCGTGCTGGCGCGCGCGGTACTTGCCGATCGCCTGCTTCGCATCGCCGGGGATCAGCTTCACGCGGATGCCGCCCTGCGCGAAGTTCGCCTGCAGCGCCTGCGCGATCTCGAGGTACGGATAGTCGTTCGGCATGTCCATCGTCACGTCGAAGCCGTTCGGCAAGCCGGCCTTCGCGAGCAGCGCCTTCGCCTTCGCGACGTCCTGCTTGTACGGCCGCGCGTTCGACGTGCCGAGGAAGCCTTCGGGCAGGAAGGTCTGATGCACCTTGTAGGTCGTGCTGACGATGTTGCGCTGGATGCCGTCGTAGTCGACGAGCCATTTCATCGCCTGCTGCACCTCGGGTTTCGCGAGGTTCGGGTTCTTCGTGTTCAGGCTCAGGTACAGCAGCGCGGATACCGGCCACGACGCGACCTTGATCTTGCCGGCCTTCGACAGCGCGGCGAGGCTGTCGGGGCTCAGGTTGCGCGCGGCGTCGGCGTCGCCGTTCTCCAGCAGCAGCCGCTGCGCGGACGCTTCGGGCACGTGGCGGAGCACGACGCGCTTCATCGGGTACGGCGTGCGGTATTTCTCGAAACGCTGCAGCACGATGCTCTCGTTCGGCGTCCACTTGACGAGCTGGTACGGGCCCGAGCCCGCATCGTTGGTCCGCAGCCAGGCGCTGCCGAAATCGTTGCCCTGCTGGTGCGACAGCAGCAGCTTCTTGTCGAACACCGAGGCCGGGCACGCGCTGAGCACGTTGAGCACGAAGCTCGGCGCGTACTTGCGGTCGGTTTCGAGCACGACGGTCTGCGGATCGACCACGCGCACCTTCTGCATCACGTTCGCCTTCGTGAGGCCGAGATCGGCGAGCACGCCGGCCGGCCCCTTGTCGAGCAGGATGGTGCGCTGCAGCGACCATGCGACGTCGTCGGCGGTGACGGGGTTGCCGGAATGGAACGTGAGGCCGGGGCGCAGCTTGAACGTGTAGGTCGTGCCGTCTGCGCCGACCGTCCACGATTGCGCGATCTGTCCGTCGAAGCGCGTCGGATCCTTCAGGTCGACCCGCACCAGCCGCTCGTAGGTGTTCGCCACGTATTCGGACGGCACCAGCTCGTAGATCCCGCTCGGGTCGAGGGTCGTGAATTCGCCGAGTTGCGTGGCGACGACGAAGATGCCGGGCGGCGTGGCAGCCTGCGCCGGCAGCGCCGGAACAAGCGCGACGAGCGCGGCGCTGACGAACAGCCGGGACAGCAGGTGCTTCATGCGGGCTCCATCGAGAGGGAATCGTGGTGCGATTCTCTCATCGACGGCCGTCCGGATGAAAATATTCGGCGCGCGCGGTGCGGCGCGCGGCAGTCGGCCGGGCGGGTGCCCGGCGCGGGGGGCGTCAGATCGCGCAGCGCGCGATCGCGAAGCGCATGGCTTCCTCGGCCGGTTCGTTGCCCGAGCCGCGCACGACCTTGACGACCGAGCCGTTGCCCGACGGCGTCAGCGTGACGAAGTAGGAATTCGAGCCGACGGCGATATCGGTCACGCCGTTGTGCTGCGATTGCTCGGTGCCCGACAGGCGGCTGTCGAGGCAGTTCGCGATGGCGTAGGCCGGACGTTGCGACGACACGTAGATCATCGGTGCGGCACCCGACGAGGCCGAGTCGGACGAGGGCGCGGAACCGCAGGCGGCGAGCAGGGCGGCGGGAAGGAGCAGCAGGAATCGTTTCATGGTCGGTCGTCGGGTGTCTCGTATCGAGGCTGGGGCGCGGGGTAGGCGAAACGCGAAGCTTCGCGACGAAACCGCCCGGAATCGGGCCGTTTTTGACGGACGACGATGCGACAGGCGGCTGACGACGGAGTATACCCGCAGCATCTGACGCCGTTCGCGCGTTGAAACGATTCGATACAACCAGCCGATCGAACAAGCACCCGCTGCCGCATCGCGGCAGCGGGCGTTTCAGGTGATGGCGAATGGGCGCTTGCCGGTGTTGTCGCTGTTATTGGCCGATCTTGTTGCCGACCGCATTGTCCTGCTGGTTCAGCACGTGCTTTTCGCTCTTCGTGATGTGGCCGTGATCCTGCGCGGCCATGTCCCGCTCTTCCCGTCGGATCTTGCGGTCGTCACGGTGCAGGCGCGCGGCCCGGGCGTGCGACATCTCGCCTTCCGTCACTTCGTGATGGATGCGGCGATGCTGGTTCGCGAGGCGCCGGTTGACCGCTTCGCGGCGCGGATGCGCTTGCTGCCACGGCGTTTCGGCGAACGCGGTGCCGGTCAGGACCGACATCAGGGCGGCGGCAATCGCGATTTGACGGGTCAGGGCTCGCATCGTGTTTTCTCCTGTCGTTGCGCCGTCCCTCTGGAGGAGCGGCGCATGACGAAAAAACGCGGTACGGGTGCCGGCTGTTGACGTTTCCGCCTGTATCGATTGCAAGTCTTTATTACGTCGCTGGGTGGCGGCCCGGGCCCGGCATGCGCGGCACGAGGCCCGGCCGCAACGGCTGCGAATCAATGCGCGCCGGCCGCCGCCGCATCGGCATCGCCGCCGCCCGAGCGCGCCGGTTTCGTGATCCAGATGAGCGGGATGATCGCGATGAAGATGATCGCCGACACGTAGAAGATGTCGTTCAACCCCATCACGGCCGCCTGCGAATCGACCGATGCGTTGAAGAACGCGAGCGCCGAATCGGGGCTCAGGTGCAGCAGCGAGCGTGTCGTGTCGACCTGTTGCGTGAAGACCGGGTTGGTGACGCTCGCCTGTTCGGTGAGCCGCACGTGATGCAGGATCGTGCGGTCGTTCCACGCGTTGCTGATCAGCGACGTGCCCACCGCGCCGCAGAACGTGCGGCCGAAATTCGACAGGCCGGCCGCGGCCGGGATCTTTTCGGGCGGCAGCCCGGACAGGATGATCGACGTCAGCGGCACGAAGAACATCGCCATCGGAATGCCTTGCAGCAGCGTCGGCAGCACGAGGTCCCAGCGCGACACGTCGGTGTAGAACGTCGTGCGCATCATGAACACGACCGCGAAGCCGACGAACGCGAGCGTCGCGATATAACGCGGGTCGGTGCGCGGCAGCAGGCGTCCCATGACCGGCGTGAGCAGGATTGCGAACAGCCCGAGCGGCGCGGTCGCGAGCCCCGAATCGACCGCGCGGTAGCCGAGATAACCCTGCATCCATTGCGGCAGCAGCACGAGCGTGCCGAAGAACATCCCGTACGCGACCGAGATCGCGATCGTGCCGCCCGCGAAGTTGCGCTGCGTGAACAGCCGCAAGTCGACGATCGGGTTGGCCTCGTATAGCTCCCACACGAGGAAGAACGCAAAGCCGATCAGCGCGACGATGCCGAGCGCGACGACGACGGGCGAGTTGAACCAGTCGAGATCCTTGCCCTTGTCGAGCATGATTTGCAGCGACGCGACCCACAGCACGAGCAGCAGCAGGCCGACCGTGTCGATCGGCAGGCGGCGCGTGGCCGATTCGCGGTCGCGGAACACGATCCACGTGACGGCCGCCGCGAAGAAGCCGACCGGAATGTTGATGTAGAAGATCCACGACCAGTTGTAGTCGTACGTGATCCAGCCGCCGAGCGACGGCCCCGCGATCGGGCCGACGAGCGCGGTCATCGACCACAGCGCGAGCGCGCTCGACGATTTCTGCCGCGGCCAGGCGCCAAGCAGCAGCGCCTGCGACAGCGGCGCGAGCGGCCCCGCGACCGCGCCCTGCAGGATCCGTGCGGCGAGCAGCGTCGGCAGGTTCGGCGCGATCCCGCACAGCCACGACGCGAACACGAACAGCAGGATCGACGTGACGAACAGGCGCACCTGGCCGAAGCGCTGCGTGAGCCAGCCGGTCAGCGGAATCGACACCGCGTTCGCGGCCGCGAAGATCGTGATCACCCACGTGCCTTCGTCGACCGAGACGCCGAGGTCGCCCGAGATCGTCGGGATCGCGACGTTCGCGATCGACGAGTCGAGCACGTTCATGAACATGGCGAGCGATACCGCGATCGTGCCGATCGCGAGCTTGCCGCCCGACAGCGGCGCCTGGGGTGACGGAGATGACATGGTGTTCCTGCGTGATGAAAGGTGGCCGGGCGGCGCGCGCCGTCGGCCGCGCGCGCGCCGCGTGTGCGGGCGGGCCGCGAAGCGGACGGCGCGATGCACCACGCGCGGGCGGCCCGGCAAACGGGGCCGTCCGCGCGCGGCGTGCGGTTCAGGCGTTCGATCGGATCGGCGAAGCCATGACGGGCTTCGGGGCGCGGGCAGGCCGGTCAGGAAGGCGCGACGCGCGTGACGCGGCGGCGGGCAGCGCTCGCGTGGCTGCCGTAGCGTGTGTGGCGATTTTTCATGGGCACAGGCTAACGATGCGGCGAACGGCGATCAACGCTCGCGCGCTCATTAATTCCTTTCGTGCGCCGCAATAATGCAGCCGGCCCGCCTCGATGCCGGTCGCGCGATGCCGGTTACGGCGACGCGCGCCACGCGGTGAAGACTTCCGTCAGGAATTCGACGAATGCGCGCACCTTGCTGTCGAGCGTGGCGCGCTTCGGATACAGCGCGTGCAGTTCGACGTCGTCGGTGCGGTGCCAGTCGGGCAGCACGATTTCGAGTTCGTTGTTCGCGAGCCGCCGCGTGGTGAAGTGCGTGGAGATCAACGCGATGCCGCCGCCGCTCGCGGCCTGGCGCAGCACCGTGACCGATTCGTTCGAGATCAGCACGGGCCGCACCGGCACGTCGGCCACGTCGCCGGCCGCGTTGGCGAGCCGCAGCGTCAGGCCGGGCGTGTCGCGGCCGACGAACAGGATGTCGTGATCGGCGAGGTCCTGTGGTGTCTGCGGCCGGCCGGCACGGTCGAGATAGTGCGGGCTGGCCGCGAGTTTCGCGTGCGACCAGCCGAGCGAGCGCGCGACATAGCCGGAATCGGTCAGCACGCCCGTGCGCAGCGCGACGTCGAAGCCGTGCTCGACGAGGTCGAGCGCGCTGTTGTCGTAGATCAGCACGAGCTGCACCAGCGGGTAGCGCCGGCGAAACTCGGCGAGCGCCGGCTCCAGTTCCAGCAGGCCGATCGCGTAGGGCACCAGCACGCGCAGCGTGCCCTCGGGCTCGGTGCGCAGCGCCCGCGCCTGGCGGTCCGCGTCGAGCAGGATTTCCTCGGCGCGCAGGCAGCGTTCGTAATAGTCGCGCCCCGCTTCGGTGACGGACACGCGGCGCGTTGTGCGGTACAGCAGCTGGACGCCGAGATCGTCCTCGAGCTGCCTGACCTTGCGGCTCACGCGGCTGAGCGGCATGTCGAGTTGCGTGGCGGCGGCGGTGAAGCTGCCGCGTTCCACCACGCGCAAGAATATCCGGATGCTTTCGAGGTCCATACGGGGCGTTTCAGGGTTCGGCCTGCGCGCATCTTACCGTCGCGCGCCGGATCGCGGCGGGCCGCACCGATTATCCTGCCCGGTGCAATAACGCATCCCGCCGCCGCCCCGTAGTGGCGGCCCGCGCGCGATCGTATGCTCGCCGGATGAAATTCGCTTTCCCCAGCGTGCCGCCGTTCGCGGCCGTCCGGGCCGCGCTGCGCGACGCGCGCCCGACGTTGCCGCCCGGCGCGCTCGCGTTCGCGCTGCGCAATACCGCCGCGTCGTTGCTCGCACTCTATATCGCGTTCCGGATGAATCTCGACGATCCGAAATGGGCCGCGTCGACCGTGTGGATCGTCGCGCAGGGCAGCCGCGGGATGGGGCTGTCGAAGAGCCAGTACCGGATTCTCGGCACCGCGATCGGCGCGGCCGTCGCGCTCGCGCTGACCGGTGCATTCGCGCAGACGCCCGAGCTGTTCCTGCCGGCGCTCGCCGCGTGGATCGGGCTGTGCGCGGGCGTCGCGACGTTCCAGCGGAATTTCCGCGCATATGCGGCGGTGCTCGCCGGCTATACGGCCGCGATCATCGCGATGGATGCGGTGTCCGCGCCGCTGCATGCGTTCGACATCGCGGTGGCGCGATTCCTGTATGTGGTCGTCGGCATCCTGTGCGGTGCGCTGTTCGAAACGGTGTTTGCGCCGGGCGCGCCGCTGAACGATGTCCGCACGCGGCTCGCGCGCTATCTCGACCGCGCGGTGACGCTCGGCGCGGGCGCGCTGCGCCGTGAGCCGAACGGGGCGGCCGTGCACCGCCTGTTCGCGGATGCGCTCGAACTCGACACGGCGGCCGAG
>NZ_JAAGPK010000096.1:0-32935 GCF_017104685.1 Burkholderia sp. Tr-20355
TCATCGCCGCGCCCGCGGTAGCCGACAAGGCATCGCAAGCGCCTGCCACGCCGGTCGCTGACACGAAGGCCGCCGAGCCCGCCCAGCCCGTGGCTGACACGAAGGCGCCGGAGCCCGCACAGCCCGTTGCCGACACGAAGGCGCCGGAGCCCGCACAGCCCGTCGCCGACACGAAGGCCGCCGAGCCCGCGCAGCCGGTTGCCGACACGAAGGCGCCCGAACCCGTGCAGCCCGTCGCCGACAAGGCACCGGAGCCGATGCCGGCCGCCACCGACAACGCAGCGCAGGCCGCCGGCGAACCGGTTGCCGAACCGATGCCGGCCGCTGCCGTCGTCCCGGCGCCGGCAGCCGATGCAAAGGCTGCCGAGCCGGCGCCGCAAGCGACTGTCGAAGCGCCCGCTCCGCAAGCCGCGCTGCCTGAGGCAGCAGCGCCGGCCGACATGCCGACTGCCGACGCGAAGGTGCCCGAAGCGGCCGAATCCGCTGCCGCACCGGCTGCGCCCGCCGCCGACATGCCGGCGTTGAGCGACCCGGCCCAGGCGTTGCCGCCGGCCACGGTCGACCAGCAGGCCGCACCGGCCGCACCGGTTGCGCCGGCGCCGGCCGTCATCTCGACGAGCACGTCGTCGTAAGCACGCGGGGCCGTCTGCCGCGCGGCCGAATGCCGGTCGCCCGGCCGGCGCCCGGCCCCGATGCCCGATGGACGTTTCCGGTTGGACGGGTGTTGGTCCCATCCCCGAGATCAACACCTCTTTTTGCCTGACGAGGATGCAAGGAGGCCTCAATCATGAGGATCTTTTTGGTCGCTTTGCTGCTGGTCAGCGTGCAAGCCGCTGCGCAGACGGTTTTCCAGAATCCCGCGGTGTTCGTGATCCTGAGCGAGCAGACCGCCGCGAATGCCGTGAGCGTTCAGCAGGCGCTGACGACGCTGGGCCGCGCCGACAACACCGCATGCGCGCCGATGGTGATGATCGGCGATCCGCAGATGGTCTACATGATGCCGGAGCAAGGTCATGCGCCGTCGTGGAAGTCGCCGGTATACGGTCGCGGCGCGCCGTTCGAAGCGCAGAACGGCCCGACGTCGACGGGCAAGACGGTCGGCGCGATGCAGCATGCCGAGGACATGCAGACGCAGCCGTGGAGCGACGGCAGCGCGATCACGCAGAAGATCGCCGGCGAGTCGAGCGTGACGGCGGCGGACCGCGTGAGCGGGTGGCAGCACAGCGGGCTCGACAGGATCGAGACGGCCCGGGCCGAGGACGTGACGGTGAACGGCAAGACCTACCATGCCTATCGCGACGATCTCAACACGTCGGTGAAGCCGGCCGTCGAGCCGCAGATCTACACGCAGCGCGTCGTGTTCTGCCGATAACGAAACATCGATTCGAGGACGGGGCGGCGCCGCGCCGCGGGACCACGGGCCCCGCCGCATGCGATCCGGCAATGGCCGTTCCGACAACCAACCCTACGCGGCGAGGCCATCGTGAACTATTGCTGCCAGCTGAGAGTGTCGGGCCCGCAGGATGTCGAAAGGGAGGCCGGCGCGATGTCGTTCGTCGCCGCCCGGCGCAATCATGCGGTGCCGTCGCGGCCGCTCGTCTACCTGTCGCAGCGGCACGACGCCGCGCTCGCCGACTGCCTGGCGTCGCGCGGTTGGGACGTGTGGCGCGCGAAAACCGTTGCGGACGCACTGAATCTCGTCAAGGCGAACCGCCCGCATGCCGGCATCGTCGATTTCGGCAGTTTCGGGTCGCCCGACATCGCGTCGTTCGAGGCGCTGCTGCGCGACTCGCGCGTCGGCTGGGTCGCGCTCGCCGACGGCGAGCGGCTGCGCGACCTCTCGATCGCGCGCCTGATCCGTCGTTGCTGTTTCGACTACGTGCGCAACGCGACGGCTTATACGACGATCGGCTATCTGGTCGGCCATGCGTACGGGATGCTGAAGCTCGCGGACGGCGACCCGGCTGCCGATGGCGTGCCGCCCGCCGGCGCGATGATCGGCTCGTGCGACGCGATGCGCCGGCTGTTCGCGACGATCCGCAAGGTCGCGAACACGGACGCCACCGTGTTCATCGCCGGCGAATCCGGCACCGGCAAGGAGCTGACCGCGGCGGCGATCCATCAGCAGTCGCTGCGGGCCGATGCGCCGTTCGTCGCCGTGAACTGCGCGGCCATCCCGTCCACGCTGCTGCAGGCCGAACTGTTCGGCCACGAGCGCGGCGCCTTCACGGGCGCGCACCAGCGCAAGATCGGCCGTATCGAGGCCGCGCACGGCGGCACGCTGTTTCTCGACGAGATCGGCGACATGCCGTTCGAGAGCCAGGCGAGCCTGCTGCGATTCCTGCAGGAGGGCAAGATCGAGCGGCTCGGCGGGCACCAGTCGATCGCGGTCGACGTACGGATCGTATCGGCGACCCACGTCGATCTCGAGGCCGCGATGCGAACAGGGCGGTTCCGCGCCGATCTGTACTACCGCTTGTGCGTGCTGCGCATCGACGAGCCGCCGTTGCGCGCACGCGGCCGCGACATCATGCTGCTTGCCGATTACGTGCTGCGGCGTTATCGCGGCGACGGTTCGCACCGGATTCGCGGCTTCACGCCCTGCGCGGTCGAGGCGATCCACAACTATCCCTGGCCGGGCAACGTGCGCGAGCTGATCAACCGGATCCGGTTCGCGGTCGTGATGACGAACGGCCCGCTGATCTCGGCGGCCGATCTCGAACTGCATGCGTACACGTCGCGGCGGCCGCCGACGCTGGCGGAAACGCGCCGGCAGGCCGAGCGGCGCGCGATCGAGGAAACGCTGCTGCGCAACCGCCACCAGCATGCGGACGTCGCGGCCGAACTGGGCATTTCGCGCGCGACGCTGTACCGCCTGATGACCGCGCACGGGCTGCACGGCTGATGGGCGCCGGTGCGCGGCGCTCAAGACTGCGCGACAGCGGCCGTTAAGACAGGAAATGACCCGTGCGGACCGCCGGCGCATCGCCGCGCTGGCGGCCGACACGCGGCGCATCACGCTTATCCGAGGGTTATCGTGACAGAGTGCAGTCACTGCGGCAGGACGTTCCTGGTCGGCGGCCGGTCGATCGACGGCCGCCGCTATTGCAGCCGGGTGTGCGCCCGCGCGCATCCGATCATCGTCGAGGCCGAACGGGTGCCCGACGCGAAAGTCCGGCAGTATGTCGACGACTGGCGCTACGGGCCGTGCCCGATCTGCCTGCGCGAAGGGCGGCCGGTCGACGTCCATGCGTCGCATCGCGTCGTGTCGCTCGTGTTCGTCACCCGCTGGGCGACGCGGCGCCACGTGTGTTGCCGCCGCTGCGGACGCCGGAAGCAGGTGCTCGCGCTGCTCGCGTCGGCCGCGCTCGGTTGGTGGGGGCTGCCGTGGGGCATCGTGCTGACGCCGATCCAGCTCGTGCGCAACGCGCTCGGGCTGGCCGCGCGCGATCCGGAGGTCGCGACGCAGCAGTTCGAGCAGTTCGTGCGGCGCAAGCTGGCGGCGCGCCGGCTCGCGCGTGCGGAGCAGGGCGCCGGCACCTGATCGCGCGCGCCGGCGCGTCGCGCCCGCTCAGGCCGGCCGCTCGAAGCCCGATGCGACCCAGCGTTCCGCGCTGGCCTTGTTGAGCTTGAACCCGGCCGACACCTTCGCTTCGGCCAGCAGCTCGCCATACGAATCGAATGCCTTCAGTTGCGCGTACGGCTCGAACTCGTCCGGCACGATGTCGAGCGTCACCGATACCTCCTGCCCGTCGTCGCCTTGGACCGTCACTTCCTTGTGCAGCATCGCGCGCCGCTGCTGCTCGTGCCGCATCAGCACCTCGGTCGCGGTTTTCACGAGCGTGCGGAACGCGTTCGCGTCCATCGGTTTCGGATTCTTCTTGTCGCGGCCCATCGTCCACGGCCCGACGAGCGCGGGCTCGGACTCGCCGTCCTTGATCATCTCGACGGCCCAGCCGTCGTCGTCTTCGTTCTTGATGATGCGGGCCGTCCAGCCGTTGTCGCGCCAGAGGCCGTCTTCGTGGATGGAGGTGTCGTCGGATTGCAGATCGGAGTCGGTCATGAGGAAAGGGGCGAGTGCGGGCAGCCGGCAAAAGGGCGGTGGCGCGCGGCCGGTAGCGGCGCATCGCTCGCCGCCGGCGAGCCCGGAGTGGCATGCAAAGGCCGTAATTTTACCTGCTGGCGACCGCATGGCGCGCAACCTTGGCCATCGGGCCGATGCCGCGACCGTCGCCGCTGGCCGCCGGCGGCCTGAACCCGCGCAAATATCAAACTTGTATTACCTCCCCGGCGGCCGATCCACGTGCCGTCCGATATCCCGCCCGCGCACGGCTTCCTAGAATCGGGTGGCAGGCTAAAAATAGCCTGCTCATCCTTTCAACGCTTGGCCGGCCGCCCGCGTTCCGCGCCGCGCGGCCGGCGAATCACCAGGAACTGCGCATGAGGAAATTCAATGTTCGCATCGTCGTCGCTTACGACTGGCCGCTGACGCTGGCCGGCATCGAGCAGGTCGCCGGCAGCGCCTGCGCGATCGAGCTCGTCGCGGTCTGCCGGAGCACGGCCGAACTGGTCGCGTCGCTCGGCGCGGTCGACTGCGATGTCGTGCTGGTCGACTATGCGATCCGCGGCGACGCGCGGATGGACGGCCTCGCGCTGTTCGACTGGCTGCGCCGCACGCGGCCGAACGTCGGGATCGTCGCGCTGGTCGCGAACGAGAATCCGCTGATTTTCCGGTCGATCATCGCGACCGGCGGCGTGAGCGTCGTCAGCAAGTTCGACGAGGTCGGCCACATCGTCACGGCGATCCATTCGAGCTACAGCGGTGGCGCGTACCTGTCGCCGGTCGTCAGGCGCGCGCTCGACACGCTCGGCGAGCGCGGCGAGGCGCCGGTGAAGCTGACGGCCCGCGAGATCGAGGTGATTCGCCTGTACCTGTCGGGCGTGCCGATCAAGACGATCGCGCAGCGCCTGAGCAAGGGCAAGCAGACGGTCAGCGCGCAGAAGATGAGCGCGATGAAGAAGCTCGGCGCGAGCAACGACGTCGAGCTGATCCAGCGGGCGGCCGGACTGGGGCTCGGCGGCGGGGCGGGCGCGCTGCCGGCCGGCGGCGCCGCTTGAGCATGCCCGCGCCCGCCGGGCGTCTTCAGGCCGGCAACGCGAACCGCGTGACGGCGTCGCGCAGTGCCTCGGCCTGATCGCGCAGCGAATGCGCGGCTGCCGCCGCCTGTTCGACCAGCGCCGCGTTCTGCTGCGTGACCTGGTCCATCTCGCCCACCGCGCGATTGACCTGTTCGATCCCGGCGCTCTGCTCGCGCGACGCATGGCTGATTTCGTCGAGGATCTCGTTCACGCGCCGCACCGACTGCACGAGCTCGGACATCGTCTCGCCCGCGTTGGAAACGAGCGCCGCGCCGTGTTCGACCGTCTCGTTCGACGACACGATCAGCGACTTGATTTCCTTCGCCGCCGTCGCCGAGCGTTGCGCGAGCGAGCGCACTTCGGCCGCGACCACCGCGAAGCCGCGGCCCTGTTCGCCCGCGCGCGCCGCCTCGACGGCCGCGTTCAGCGCGAGGATGTTGGTCTGGAACGCGATGCCGTCGATCACGCCGATGATGTCGCCGATCTTGTGCGAGCGGTCGGTGATCTCGTTCATCGTCCGCACGACGTCGTCGACCACCGCGCTGCCGCGCGTCGCGACCTGCGCGGCCTGGCCGGCGAGTGCCGCGGCCTGCGCGGCGCTGTCCGCGTTCTGTTTCACGTTCGCGGTCATCTGGTCCATGCTCGACGCGGTCTGCACGAGCGCGGCCGCTTGTTCCTCGGTGCGCTGCGACAGGTCCGTGTTGCCGGACGCGATCTCGCTCGCGCCGACGTTGATGTTCTCGGTGCCGGTCCGTACGCGCGACACCATGTCGATCAGCCCGCCCTGCATCGTGTGCAGCGCATGCAGCAGGCTGCCTCGATCGTCCTGCTTCACGGTCACGCGCGCGGTCAGGTCGCCTTGCGCGATGCGCTGCGCGGCGTCGAGCGCGACTTCGAGCTCGCCGCCCAGGTTCGCGCGCACGCTCTTCAGCACCATCACCATCACGGCAGTCGCGATCGCGCCGAGCACGGCCGTCATCGCGAACCAGCGGCCGATGCTCGCGAGCACCGCCGTGCGCACGTCGTTCATGTACATGCCCGTCACCAGATACCAGTCCCACGGCGCGAAGCGCTGCACGGCGCTGGTCTTCTCCTGCGGCTTGTCGGCGCCCGGTTTCGGCCACAGATATTCGACGAAACCCTTGCCGCCCTCGGCGTTGCCGGCCTTCACGATCTCGACGAAGAGGTGCTTGCCGTCCGGGTCGGTGAAGTTCGACACGTCCTTGCCGTTGAGATCGGTCTTGATCGGATGCATCACGATCACCGGCTTCGAATCGTTGATCGAGATGTAGCCGTCGGCGCCGTGACGCATCGCCGCGATCGCCTCGAGCGCCTTCTGCTTCGCATCGGCTTCCGGCAGCGCGTTCTGCTGCGACAGCTTGTAGTAATGGTCGGTCACGCTCGCGGCCTGCGCGACCAGCGAGGCCAACTGGTCGCGGCGGTCCGCAATCATCGACGCGCGCGTCTGCCATGCGCCGAGCCCGGCGATCACGAGCAGGCCGAGCCACAGGATGACGATCATCGAGGCGAGTTTCTGATTCAGCGAAAGGTTGCGCATGGTGTGTGGTCGGTCAGTCGAGGAGGCTCGCCGGGGCGGCGTGACGGGATAAGTATCTTGACGGCGCTCGATGCGCGTTACCGTAGACGGGTTATCCCTAGGAATCGGTGCCGCCGCCCATCCCTTCGTTGCCGGTAAGGGTATCTATGCATATGCATAAAGGGTATCGCTATACTGTCGGGCGATGGTGTACGCGCTGCGCGCCCGGGCTGGCGCCGGCGCGGGCGCTGAACGAAACCGAAAGGAGGCAACGATGCGAATTCTGGTGGTAGGGGCCGGCGCGGTTGGCGGGTACTTCGGCGGCCGGCTGGCCGCGGCAGGGCGTGACGTGACGTTCCTGGTGCGCGACGGCCGGGCCGCGGCACTGGCACGCGACGGGTTGCTGATCCGCAGCCCGCGCGGCGACCTGACGCTGGCGAACGTGCAGACGGTGCGCGCGGCCGACGCGAACGCGGGCATTGCGCCGTTCGACCTCGTGCTGCTGAGCTGCAAGGCATACAGCCTCGACGACGCGATTGCGTCGTTCGCGCCGTTCGTCGGGCCGCGGACGCTGATCCTGCCGATGCTCAACGGGATGCGCCACCTCGACGTGCTGCGCGAGCGCTTCGGCGCCGCGCAGGTGCTCGGCGGGCTGTGCGTGATCGCGGCCACGCTCGATCGCGAGCAGCGCATCGTGCACCTGAACGATACGCACGGCGTGACGTTCGGCGAGCTCGCCGGCGGCGAATCGCCGCGCGTGCGGGCGGTTGCCGACGTGCTCGGCGGCGCGGGCTTCGACGCGACGCTCAGCGACGACGTCGCCGCACGGATGTGGGAAAAATGGGTGTTCCTCGCCACGCTCGCCGCGAGCACGTCGCTGTTTCGCGGCTCGGTCGGCGACATTCTGGCCGCGCCGGATGGCCGCCGCCTGCTCGAGACGATGCTCGCCGAATGCAGCGCGATCGCCGAACACAATGGCCACCGGCCCGATCCGGTCGCCATCGAACGGATGCAGCGGATGGTGCTGACGCCGTCGCCGCTCACCGCGTCGATGCTCCGCGACGTCGAGAACCATGCGCGTGTCGAAGCCGATCACGTGATCGGCGACCTGCTCGCGCGGCGCGACCCGCAGGCGGCCGACGCGTTGTCGCTGCTGCGAATCGCGTACAACCACCTGAAAGCGTACGAGGTGCGCACCGCGCGCGAGCACGCGAGCGCGTAGGCGCCGGCGCGGGCGGCCGCACGGCCGTTCCGCACTGCACAAATTTGCCGTCCGGCGCCGTTTGCGGCCGGATCGCGCAAAAAAGTATCGGAAATCAGGCGTAAAGTTGGTGGAGCCGCGTACGCGATCGACCTACATTGCTTCCCATGCGACCGGTCGCGTCGCCGCGCGGAACGCGGCAACACACGGCGCGCCGCCGAACAGGCCGGCCAGCGATACATGGGAATGGAGACGCCAACATGATGCACCCCGATCTCGAAGTGGTCGACGTGCGACGCGACGAGTCGTTCAAGGTCTGGTCGCACGGCTATCCGTATCGCACGATCCGTTGGCATTTCCATCCCGAATTCGAGCTGCACCTGATCGTCGCGACGCACGGCAAGTATTTCGTCGGCGATCACGTCGGCTCGTTCGGCCCCGGCCATCTCGTGCTGCTCGGCCCGAACCTGCCGCACAACTGGGTCAGCGACATGGCCGAAGGCGAAACCGTCGAGCGCCGCAATCTCGTGATCCAGTTCGACCCGGCGTTCGTCCGGCGCTGCATGGACGCGTTTCCCGAATGCCGCGACGCGCAGGCGCTGCTCGACGATGCGCGCCGCGGAGTCGGTTTCGACGCCGCGACGAGTGCCGCGATCGCGCCGCTGTTCGACGCATTGCTGGCGGCGCGCGGCATGCGCCGCATCGCGCTGTTCATGACGATCCTTGAACGCCTGTGCGGCGCGGCCGAACGCACGCTGCTCGCGAGCCCCGCGTACGACCAGACCGACGTCACGCCGACGCGGTTGAGCCACGCGCTGTCGTATATTGGCAAGAACCTCGCGTCCGAGCTACGCGAATCCGATCTCGCGCAGCTGACCGGGCAGAGCGTCAGCGCGTTCTCGCGCGCGTTCCATCGCCAGACGGGCATGCCGTTCGTCCAGTACGTGAATCGTCTGCGGATCGAATCCGCGTGCCAGATGCTGCTCGCCGACGACGCGAACATCACCGACATCTGCTTCCAGGCCGGCTTCAACAACGTGTCGAACTTCAACCGCCAGTTCCGCGCGGTGAAGGGGATGGCGCCGTCCGAATTCCGTGCGCTGCAGCGCCTGAACGCACGCAGCCGCGACCTGGCGCTGCATGCGGCGCCGACCGGCAACCCGATGCCGCCGCGCGTGCTGACGCCCGGCGCGCCCGAACTCGCCCCGCAGCCCGGATGATCGCCGGGCCGTTGCCCGCCTGAGTTTCCCCTCCGTTTCACCCAGCCGATCGCGCCGTTCACGTCGCGAGGGGCGCATTCACCCACGAAAAAGCCGCACACAATTCTGGAGACACCGTCATGACGCACGCATCGCCCGCCTCATCCCCCCGTCGCGCCGCCCGCATGGCGGCCGTTGCCGCGCTCGCCGCCGCGGCCTGGCTGCCCGTCACGGCCGCGCAGGCCGCGCCGCTGCGGATCGGCATGACGTTCCAGGAGCTGAACAACCCGTATTTCGTGACGATGCAGAAGGCGCTGAACGACGCGGCCGCGTCGATCGGCGCGCAGGTCGTCGTCACCGATGCGCATCACGACGTCAGCAAGCAGGTGAGCGACGTCGAGGACATGCTGCAGAAGAAGATCGACATCCTGCTCGTGAACCCGACCGACTCGACCGGCATCCAGTCGGCGATCACGCAGGCGAAGAAGGCCGGCGCGGTGGTGGTGGCCGTCGACGCGAACGCGAACGGCCCGGTCGACTCGTTCGTCGGCTCGAAGAACTACGACGCCGGCGTGATGTCGTGCGAATACCTCGCGAAGGCGATCGGCGGCAGCGGCGAGGTCGCGATCCTCGACGGCATCCCGGTCGTGCCGATCCTCGAACGCGTGCGCGGCTGCAAGGCCGGGCTCGCGAAATTCCCGAACGTGAAGCTGGTCGACACGCAGAACGGCAAGCAGGAGCGCGCGACCGCGCTGTCGGTCACCGAAAACATGATCTCCGCGCATCCGAACCTGAAGGGCATCTTCAGCGTGAACGACGGCGGCTCGATGGGCGCGCTCGCGGCCATCGAAGGGTCGGGCAAGGACATCAAGCTGACGAGCGTCGACGGCGCGCCCGAGGCGATCGCCGCGATCCAGAAGCCGAACTCGAAGTTCATCGAGACGACCGCGCAGTTCCCGGCCGACCAGGTGCGCATCGCGCTCGGCATCGCGATGGCGCGCAAGTGGGGCGCGACGGTGCCGAAGGCGATCCCGGTCGACGTGAAGGTGGTCGATCGCGGCAACGCGAAGGGCTTCAGCTGGTGAACGACGTGCGACGCGACGCGAAGGGCGGCGGCACGGCCGAGGCCCTTCGCACGGAGAAGCCGATGGACACGATACTCAGGCTCAGCCACATCACGAAAAGCTTTCCGGGCGTGAAGGCGCTGTCCGACATTCATCTGGACATCGCGCGCGGCGAGATTCATGCGCTGCTCGGCGAGAACGGCGCGGGCAAGTCGACGCTGATGAAGATCCTGTGCGGCATTCATCAGCCGGATGCCGGCGCGATCGAGATCGACGGCACCGCGCGCCATTTCGCGGACTATCACGACGCGGTCGCGGCGGGCGTCGGCATCGTGTTCCAGGAATTCAGCCTGATTCCGCACCTCGATGCCGTCGACAACCTGTTCCTCGGCCGCGAGCTGCGCAACCGCTGGGGCGCGCGCGACCGCAAGCGGATGCGCCACGCGGCCGCCGCGATCTTCGCGCGCCTGGGCGTCGCGATCGATCTCGATGCGCCGATCCGCGCGCTGTCGGTCGCGCAGCAGCAGTTCGTCGAGATCGGCAAGGCGCTGTCGCTCGACGCGCGCATCCTGATCCTCGACGAGCCGACCGCCACGCTCACACCGGCCGAGGCCGGGCACCTGTTCGCGATCATGCGCGAGCTGAAGCGCCAGGGCGTTGCGATGATCTTCATCTCGCACCATCTCGACGAGATCTTCGCGGTGTGCGACCGCATCACGGTGCTGCGCGACGGCCAGTACGTGGCGACGACCGACGTCGCGCGCACCGACGTCGAGCAACTGGTGCGGATGATGGTCGGCCGCCGGATCGAGAGCAGCTTTCCGCCGAAGCCCAGGTTGCCGAGCGACGCGCCGGCCGTACTCGAAGTCGACGCGCTGCAGATCGAGCGCGACGGCCCCGTGAACCGCTTCACGTTGCGAGCCGGCGAGATTCTCGGTTTCGCCGGGCTGGTCGGCTCGGGCCGCACCGAGACCGCGCTCGCGGTGATCGGCGCGACGCGTGCGCACCGCAAGGACGTGCGCGTGCGCGGCACGGCGGCGAAGCTCGCCGATCCGGCCGATGCGTTGCGCGCCGGTATCGGCATCCTGCCGGAGAGCCGCAAGACGGAAGGGCTCGTCACGTCGTTCTCGATCCGCGACAACATCTCGCTGAACAATCTCGGCAAGTACCGGTCGATGCGCTGGCTGATCGACCGCGGCAGCGAGGCGCGCACGACCCACGACGTGATGCGGCGCGTCGGCGTGAAGGCGCCGTCGATCCACACGGAAGTCGCGACGCTGTCCGGCGGCAACCAGCAGAAGGTCGTGATCGCGCGCTGGCTGAACCATCACACGTCGGTGCTGATCTTCGACGAGCCGACGCGCGGCATCGACGTCGGCGCGAAAGCCGAAATCTACGGGCTGATGCGCGAACTCACCGCGCGCGGCTACGCCATCATCATGATCTCGTCCGAGCTGCCGGAAATCGTCGGCATGTGCGATCGCGTCGCCGTATTCCGGCAAGGACGCATCGAGGCGACGCTCGCCGGCGACGAGATCGATCCCGACACGGTCATGACCTATGCCACGGCCGGCACGCGAGGAGCGACCCATGAACCTGCCTGATTCTTCTTCCACGCCTTCCACGACGCTCGCGGCGACGGCCGGCGACGCGCCGCCGCCACGCGCGCCGTGGACGCAGCTGCGGCGCTCGACGCTGTTCTATCCGCTCGTCGGCCTGATCGTCGTATGCATCGCGATGATGATCGCGAGCCCGAGCTTCCTGTCCGCCGCGAACCTCGAGAACGTGCTGCGCCAGGTGTCGATCAACGCGATCATCGCGGTCGGCATGACCTGCGTGATCCTGACCGGCGGGATCGACCTGTCGGTCGGCTCGGTGATGGCGCTGTCGGGCACGCTCGCGGCCGGGTTGATGGTCGCGGGCGTCAATGCGGTCGCCGCGCTCGCGATCGGCATCGCGGTCGGCCTCGGCTTCGGCTTCCTGAACGGCGTGTTCGTCGCGTTCGCGGGGATGCCGCCGATCATCGTCACGCTCGCCACGATGGGCATCGCGCGCGGCCTCGCGCTGATCTATACGGGCGGCTATCCGATCGACAGCTTGCCCGACTGGGTCGCGTTCTTCGGCAGCGGCAAGGTGCTCGGCATCCAGGCGCCCGTGCTGATCATGCTGGTGGTGTACGCGATCGCGTGGCTGCTGCTCGACCGCATGCCGTTCGGCCGCTACGTGTATGCGATCGGCGGCAACGAGCAGGCGACGCGGCTCACCGGCGTGCGCGTCGCGCGCGTGAAGCTGATCGTCTACACGCTGGCCGGCGTCACGTCGGCGCTGGCCGCGATCGTGCTGACGGGCCGGCTGATGAGCGGGCAGCCGAACGCGGGCGTCGGCTTCGAGCTCGACGCGATCGCGGCCGTCGTGATGGGCGGCACGTCGATCTCCGGCGGGCGCGGCGCGATCCTCGGCACGCTGGTCGGCGCGCTGCTGCTCGGCGTGCTCAACAACGGGCTGAACATGATCGGCGTGAACCCGTATGTGCAGAACGTGATCAAGGGCGGAATCATCCTGCTCGCGATCTACATCAGCCGCGAACGGTCGCGGTAACGATCGATTCATCGGTCTTCCGAATCATCAACGAAAGAGACAACTCATGACGACACCCGAAGCCCAGCCGCGGATGACCGCGGTCGTCTGCCACGGCCCCGAGGATTACCGCGTCGAGCAGGTCGCGAAGCCGCGCCCCGGCGCGAACGAGCTCGTGATCCGCATCGCCGCGTGCGGGATCTGCGCGAGCGACTGCAAGTGCTATACCGGCGCGAAGATGTTCTGGGGCGGCCCGAGCCCGTGGGTGAAGGCGCCCGTGATTCCCGGCCATGAATTCTTCGGTTACGTCGAAGCGCTCGGCGAAGGCGCGGCCGAGCATTTCGGCGTGGCGCCGGGCGACCGCGTGATCGCCGAGCAGATCGTGCCGTGCGGCAAGTGCCGCTATTGCAAGTCGGGCCAGTACTGGATGTGCGAAGTGCACAACATCTTCGGCTTCCAGCGCGAGGTCGCCGACGGCGGGATGGCCGACTACATGCGCATCCCGCCGACCGCGATCGTCCACAAGATCCCGCTCGGCGTATCGCTCGAGGATGCGGCGATCATCGAGCCGCTGTCGTGCGCGATCCACACCGTGAACCGCGGCGACGTCCAGCTCGACGACGTCGTCGTGATTGCCGGCGCGGGCCCGCTGGGGCTGATGATGACGCAGGTCGCGCACCTGAAGACGCCGAAGCGGCTCGTCGTGATCGACCTGATCGACGAACGGCTCGAACTCGCGCGGCAGTACGGCGCCGACGTGACGATCAACCCGAAGCGCGACGATGCGCGCGAGATCGTCCGCGCGCTGACCGACGGCTACGGCTGCGACGTGTACATCGAGACGACCGGTGCGCCGGTCGGCGTGAACCAGGGGCTCGACCTGATCCGCAAGCTGGGCCGCTTCGTCGAATTCAGCGTGTTCGGCGAGGATGCGACGGTCGACTGGTCGATCATCGGCGACCGCAAGGAGCTCGACGTGCGCGGCGCGCACCTGGGGCCATACTGCTATCCGGTCGCGATCGACCTGCTCGCGCGCGGGCTCGTCACGTCGAAAGGCATCGTCACGCACGATTTCGCGCTCGAGGACTGGGACGACGCGATCCGCGTCGCGAAATCGCCCGAATCGATCAAGGTGCTGCTGAAGCCGGCCCGCTGATGCGGCCGGCGTGCGCGTTACCGGAGACATCATGGAATACGTGATTGGCGTCGACATCGGCACGCAGAGCACCAAGGCGCTGCTGGTCGACCGGCATGGCGCGATCGTCGCGCGGCACGCGGCCGGCTACCAGCCCGATACGCCGCGCCCGCTGTGGGCCGAGCAGTGGCCGCAGGTCTGGTTCGACGCGGTGCTCGAGTGCATCGCGGGGTGCGTGCGCGACGCGCGTGCGCAGGGCGTGCCGGCCGCTGCGATCCGCGCGGTGTGCGTGAGCAGCCTGTACGGCGGCTCGGGCATTCCGGTCGACATCGACATGCGGCCGCTGCATCCGTGCCTGATCTGGATGGACCGGCGCGCGACCGCGGAAGTCGACTGGGTCAACGAACACGTGAACGTCGAGCGGCTGCGCGTGATCACGGGCAATGGCGTCGACAGCTACTACGGCTTCACGAAGATGCTGTGGCTGCGCGGCCAGCGGCCGGACGTGTGGGCGAACGTGCGCTATTTCCTGCCGCCGAACGCGTACGTGATCTACCTGCTGACCGGCGAAGTGGCGGTCGATCACAGTTCGGCCGGCAACATCGGCGGCGTGTACGACGTCGCGCGCCGCGAGTGGTCCGACGACGCGCTCGACATGCTCGGCATTCCGGCGACGATGATGCCCGAGCGGCTCGTCGATTCGACGGAGATCGTCGGCGGGCTGCTGTCGCAGTGGACGGAGCAGCTCGGCTTGCCGGCCGGCACGCCTGTCGTCGCGGGCGGTGTCGACGCGGCCGTCGCGACCTTCGCGGCCGGCGCGACGCGCGCCGGGCAGCATGTCGCGATGATCGGCACCAGCATGTGCTGGGGCTACGTGAGCCGGCATGTCGATGCGCGGCACGGGCTCGTCAGCATGCCGCACGTGTTCGACGGGCAGCGCGACCTGTACGTGTTCGGCGGCGCGATCACGGCCGGCGCGTCGGTTGCGTGGTTCCGCGACCAGTTCTGTCAGGCGGAAATCGATGCGGCGCGCCTGCTGCCGCACGGCGATCCGCACGTGCTGCTCGAGGCGGCGGCCGAACGCGTGCCGGCCGGCGCCGACGGCGTGCTGTTCCTGCCGTACCTGATGGGCGAGCGCAGCCCGGTGTGGGATGCGAAGGCCAGCGGCGCATTCGTCGGGCTGAGTCTCGCGCATACGCGCGCGCACCTGTATCGCGCGGTGCTCGAAGGCGTCGCGTTCGCGTTGCGCCACAACATCGAGGCCGGCCGGCGCGGCGCGGTCGCGCTGGACGACCGGTTGATCGTCGTCGGCGGCGCCGCGCATTCGGCGCTGTGGATGCAGATCATCGCCGACGTGACGGGCTTTCCGGTGTGGACGATCGAGCAGGACGTCGAAGCCGCGATGGGCGCCGCGCTGCTCGCGGGGGTCGGGGCGGGGCTCGTGTCGCACGACGAGGCGCAAGGGGGCTGGGTCACGCTCGTCGAGCGTGCGCGGCCCGACGCCGGCCGCGCCGCGACGTACGACGAGCGTTTCTCGCTCTACACGGCGCTGTATCCGGCACTCAAGCCGATCATGCACAGGCTGGGCACGTCATCATGAACACACGATTCGATTTCAGCGGTGCGCGGGTGCTCGTCACGGGGGCATCGAGCGGGATCGGGCGCGCGTGCGCGGTCGCGCTGGCGCAGGCCGGTGCGCAGGTCGTCGCGGCGGCGCGCGACATGGCCGCGCTCGATGCGCTGGCCGACGAGACCGCGTGCGAGACATTGCGCATCGACGTCGGCGGCGACGAGCGTGCGATCGACGCGGCGCTCGCCGCGCACGATGCGTTCGACGGCCTCGTCAATTGCGCGGGGATCGCGTCGCTCGAACCGGCGCTCGAGGTCGGCGCCGAACAGTTCGATCGCGTGATGGCCGTCAATGCGCGCGGTGCGGCGCTCGTCGCGCGCGCCGTCGCGCGGAAGATGATCGAACGCGACGCGCGCGGCGCGGCCCGTGCACGGGGCAGCATCGTCAACGTGTCGAGCCAGGCCGCGCTGGTCGGCCTGCCCGCGCATTTGAGCTACTGCGCGTCGAAGGCGGCGATGGACGCGATCACGCGCGTGCTGTGCATCGAACTCGGGCCGCACGGCATTCGTGTGAACAGCGTGAACCCGACCGTCACGCTCACGCCGATGGCGCAGTTCGCGTGGAGCGAGCCGGAGAAGCGCGCGCCGATGCTGGCCGCGATTCCGCTCGGGCGCTTTGCGGAACCCGACGAAGTCGTCGAGCCGATCCTGTTTTTGCTGAGCGATGCGGCGTCGATGATCAGCGGCGTGTCGCTGCCGGTCGACGGCGGGTATACGGCGCGCTAGGCCGCGTCACGCGGCGATCGCGCATGACGGAAACACGGCCATGAAGGCGCGCGGCAGCCGATGCGCGGCTAAACCGGGTCCTTGCTCGGCGGTCCGTCCGGTTGTTGCGGGTTGTCGTGATGACCGGGCGGCGACGACAGCGGGTCGTCTTCCGGATCGCGGTTCGGGTCGGCCGGTGGCTCGGGCGTCGGGGTCGTGTGGTCGGTCATGGAGAACTCGCGCAGTGCGTGACGGCGGCGCGGCGGGTGCGCCTCGTCTCCGTTATAGCCAATCGGGCGCACGTTTGCAGCGGGATTGTTGCCGCCGGTCGGCGAGCGTCGGGGAAGTTCGCGCGTGGGCGGTTTGCGTGCGGGATCGTGCCGGGCGCGGGCTCCCGCGCGATCGCGGTCAGCGTAAATCCGCAGGCGTATCGACGTCGCGCAGGATGCCGGGATCGTCGACCTCGAGCAGTTTCACCGGCGCACTGGCGAACAGCGCGCGGGCGCCCGTGTCGCCGTCGAGGGCGGCGAGCGCATCGAAATGGTGCGCGGCGAAACCGACCGGATGGCCGCGTACGCCGCGATAGGCGGGCGCCACGATCGAGGCGTCGTCGGCTTCGAGCGCGCGTGTGACCGTTTCGTAGGTGGCCGCGGCGATCCACGGCATGTCGGCGAGCGCGACGAGCCAGCCGCTTGCGTCGGGCGCCGTGCGGACGCCGGCCGCGAGGCTGGCGCCCATGCCGCGCAACGCGTCGGGTGCGTAGACGACCTGACAGCCGGCTTCGTTCAGCAGAATCGCGAGTTTCTCGGCGCCGGGACGGACGACCGCGATCACGTCGGCCGTGGCCACCGCGAGACGGCGGGCGGCGGCGACCGCCACCGGCGTACCGTCGGGAAGCACCGCGAGCAGCTTGCTGTGCAGGCCGCTCGGGTCGAAGCGTTGACCAAGGCCGCCCGCGAGCAGGACGCCGGTGGCAAGTGATGCATAGGACATCGGCGCGGGGGGAGTGAGGCAGGTGCTGCGATTGTGCGGGAGCGGGCGGGGATCGGCAAGTGAGGATGTTACCGAGGCGCGCCCGTCAGGCCGGCAAGACTGTCATCGCGATGTCTCGTCGAGCATGCTTTCCTCGACAGGACCGTAAATGGCGTGCGATTCATTCTTGATGAGGGCCCAATAGCGATCGCCGAACGACCAGTGCCACCATTCGGACGGGTAATTCGTGAAGCCGGCGCTGGCCAGCGCGGCGCTCAATATCTGGCGGTTGCGTGTGGCCGGGCGGCTGATGAACGCGTTGTGCGTGTAGCACGCACCGGACGACTCCTGGTCGGTGGCGTTCATGATGCTGCCCATGTCGGCTTCGACGCCGTCTGCCGAAATCAGCGTGAGGTCGACGGCGGCACCGGTCGGGTGAGCGGCGACCTCGGGCGGCGCGACATAGCGGCTCGCGAGTTCGACCAGCACGTCGTCGGCCGGCAGCGGATTCAGCGTCGCGCGCAGCGCCGCGAGGTGGCTGGCGAAGTATTCGCGCTGAAGGGCGAGCGGGCGATAGCCTTCCTTCACATACAGGCGCAGGCCGGCCGGGAGCGCGTGCGCGGCGGCGGTCAGCCTTTGCGCGACACCGCGGCGAACCTTCAGGAAATGCGGACTCGTGTTCGCCACGACGCTGCGCGAGTGGTCGACGGCGATGCGTTCATCGAAGGAAGCGAGATCGACGAACCCTTCGTGCGACTCCATCAGGGGGATCGACCGGACGGCGGGATCGGAGAGCGATATCACGGTAGCGGGCAGTGGCGCGACGACGGTGGCAGGCCACGAACCGATGGGGTGAGGCGGCCGTGGTCGTTCTGGTCAGACGAATCGTCAATATGCCAGAGTCCGGCCGGGGACGCGCGACGATTGGGCCCGCAGGCGGGCGATGCTTACCAGAGTGTCTTCACGTGCGCGTACGCGCGGATTTTTTCGTCTCGGGTGACGAGCTGCGCGCCGAGCCGCCGTGCGGTTGCAACGATCATGCGGTCGGCCGGATCCTTGTGGAACGTGCCGGGCAGGTCGGTGGATTTCGCGGCGATGTCGGCGTCGACGGGCACGAACCGCATGCCGTCGATCTGCGCGACGGTGGCGAGCCACGCGTCGACATCCATCGTCAGGGCGAGGCGATCGTTGCGCACCAGCATGGCGATCTCCCACGCGGAGATCGCCGACGCGGCGAGCCCGCCTTCGCTGCGCGCGCGATCGATCGCGCTGCGCGCTTTCTTGCTGAGCGATGCGTCGCCCGCCGCCCACCATACCAATGCATGCGTATCCAGCACGATCACCGCGACGCCTCCCAATCATCTTCCGCAATCGGATCGAGAGGATTGTCGTAGCGCATGACCGAGCCGCGCAATATGTCCAACGGCTGAGCCTCGCGTGCGTGATACGGCCGGATTTCGAGCGTCGGCTTGCCGTGATCGGTGACGATCAGGCTTTCGCCCGACGACTCGACGAGCCGGAAGTATTCGAGTGCGCGAGCCTTGAATTCGGATTTCGATACGGGAGCGTGAGGCATCATGATATGAGCATGGTCATTTGACGATGGTCATTTTAGGCCCGCATTTCAACCCGACGCAAGCGCCGGGCGTCACGCGTGCGCAACGCGTGGCGCCGGAAAGGCGGCGTTACCGGTTCGCGCTACGCATCGGCCCACTTCCTCAACAGGTTGTGATAAATCCCCGTCAACGCAATGACCATCGGATCCTTCGCGCCTTTTTCCGCGGACAGCGCCTGAATCTGCGTATCGAGCTGGAACAGCAGCGTGCGGTCGCCGTCGTCGCGCACCATGCTCTGGATCCAGAAGAACGACGCGACGCGCTCGCCGCGCGTCACCGGCGTCACGTGATGCAGGCTCGACGCGGGATACAGCACGAGATCGCCGGCGGGCAGCTTCGCGCGATGCACGCCGTACGTATCCTCGACGCACAGCTCGCCGCCGTCGTACGCATCGGGTTCCGCGAGAAACAGCGTCGCCGACAGATCGCTGCGCACGCGGAAATCGGTGCCGCGCAGCAGCCGGATCGCGTTGTCGACGTGCGTGTCGAACGTCTCGCCGCCGGCATAGCGATTGAACAGCGGCGGGAATACCTTCAACGGCAGCGCCGCCGAAAAGAACAGCGGATGGCGCGCGAGCGCATCCTGGATCGCGTCGCCGACGGCACGCGCGGCGGGCGAGCCTTCCGGCAACTGCCGGTTGCGTTTCGCGAGCGCCGACTGCGCGCCGGACGTCGCGTTGCCGTTGACCCATTCGGCGGCATCGAGCAGGTCGCGGCATTGCGCGACCTGCGCCTGGGTCAGTACACCGGGGACATGAAGCATCATGATGCGGATTCCATGGGGTGCGGCGCCAGTTGCATGGCTGCCGAGCGAAAGGCGTCGACCGGCGACGACGCGAGATACGCGCGCATCTTCGCGACGAACGCGGGCGTCGCGGTGGCCGGCACGCGCGCGAGCCAGTCGAGCGCTTCGTCGATGTGCCCGCGCTCGGCGAGCAGCCGCGCATAGTTGAACTGGCCGCGGAAGTCGCCGGCTTCGGCCGCGCGGCGATAGTGGTCGAACGCGGCGCCGGTGTCGATCGGTACGACCCAGCCATCCTCGTAGAAGCCGCCGATCAGGTTGATCGACTTCGCATGGCCGAGCGCGGCCGCACGGCGGAACCAGTCGAGCGCGTCGGGGCGGTTCTCGTCGACGCCGTTGCCGAGCGCGAGCGCCGTCGCGTAGTTGTACATGCCCCAGTCGAGCCCCGCCTGCGCGGCGAGCCGGTACCAGTACACGGCGACCGGCGCGCAGGCGGCCGTGCCCCAGCCGAACTCGTAGCAGCGGCCGAGCATGTTCATCGCCATCGGATGGCCGGCTCGGGCCGCATGCCGGAACCAGTCGAACGCGGCCGCCGGATCGCGCGCGACGCCGTGCCCGTCGAGCAGGTACTGCCCGTAGACGGCCTGCGCATCGACGATGCCGTGGCCGGCGGCCGCCGCGACCCACGCGGCGGCGCGCTCGGGCGGCCCGGCCAGGATGTCGGCGAACTCGCGCGGCGATACCGACGCGAGCGCCTTCAGCGACACGGCCTCCATCGATCAGTAGCGCGCGTTCAGCGTGACGAACGCCGAGCGGCCCGGCGCGATCGACGCATAGTGCGCCGGATACGCCTGATCGAAGTACGTGCGGTTGAACAGGTTGTTCACGTTCAGCTGCAGATCCAGCTTCTTGTTGATCCGGTACTGCGCCATCGCGTCGAAGCGCCAGTACGACGGCACGGCGCGCAGGTTCGCGGGATCGCCGAACACTTCCGACATGTAGAACGCGCCGCCGCCGACCGTGAACTTCGGCGTCACGTCGTAGTTCGACCACATCGTGAGGCTGTGTTTCGGCGTGTTGGGGAAGCGGTTGCCGTTGTTCGCGCGGTCCTTGCCGTTGTCGCGCAGCTCGCTCTTCATGTAGGTGTAACCGCCGAACACCTGCCACTGCTTCGTGATCTGGCCGGCGAGGCCGAGTTCGAGGCCTTGCACGCGCTTGTTGCCGACCATCGCGTACTGGTTGTTCGGCAGCGTCACGCGCGCGTTCGTCGTGTCGATCTGGAACAGTGCGGCCGTCAGCGACAGCTTGTCGTTCAGCACGTTCCACTTCGTGCCGAGCTCGATGCTGCGGTTCTTTTCCGGCGACAGCTGATCGGCGTTCGCACCGACGCCGCCGCGGCCCGGCGTGAGCGACTGCGTTTCGCTGCCTTCGCCGAGCATCATGCCGGCCGGCGTCGACGACGTCGCATACGACGCATAGATGCTGCCGTTCCGTGCGGGCTTGAACACGAGGCCGGCTTGCCAGTTGAACAGCGTGTCGTCGCGGGTGGTGGTCTTGCCGCCGTTGGCCTTGGTGTCGGTGAAGCGGGTCGAGTAGTCGTCGACACGCACGCCGGCGTTCACCTGCCAGCGCGGCGTGATCTCGATCGTGTCGAAACCGTAGATCGACTTCGTCGTGGTGCGCGCATGCGCGTAGTCGTTGTTGCGCGTGATCGAACCGGCCCACGGGTCGTTCGGGTTCGGCGACCACAGGCTCGTGCAGTTGTAGCCCGACGCGGCGCCGATGCCTTTCTGGCAGATCTTGCCGGTGTCGGTCGCGACCGTGTACGAATCGCGCTTGCCCCATTCGCGCGACAGCTCGATGCCGGTACTGAAGCTGTGCTTGAACGGGCCCGTGCGGAATTCGCCGAACAGTTCGGTCTGGTTCGCGAGGCTGTTGATCGAGCTGTTGCGGTTGTTGTTGCGGCGCCAGACCTTGCCGTTCACCACGTTGCCCTGACTGTCGTCCGGCTGCGTCCAGATGTAGTCCTGCGTCGATTCCGTGTAGCGCGTGGTGTTGCGGATCGTCAGCGACGACGTGATGTCGTGCTCGATCCTGATCGTGCTGATGTCCGACGTGGTCTTGCGGAAGTCGCGGTCGATCAGGCCGTAGAAGTTGTGGCGGTCGACGGGCGCCGGATAGATCGTGTCGACGTTCGCGGGCTTGTTCGACGTCGTGTAGAAGTACGGGATGCCGCCGTCGGGCATGTCGTCCGTCGACAGGTGGTAGTAGCTCGCGGTCACGCGCGTCGGCGTGCCGAGGCCGAACGCGATCGACGGCGCGACGCCCCAGCGCTCGTTGTTGACGGCATCGCGGCCGGCGACGTCGTTGTTGTGGCTCATCAGGTTCAGGCGGAACGCGGCGTGATCGGCGAACTGCCAGTTGCCGTCGGCCGTGAAGCGGCGGTAGCGGTCGGTGCCGAGGCCCGCGCTCGCGGCGGCCGTCGTGCCGAGGTGCGGGGCCTTCGTGATCAGGTTGATGCTGCCGCCTGCGCCGCCGCGGCCGCCGTAGGCGCCGTCGGAACCCTTGGTGATCTCGACGCGCTCGGTGTTGAAGATCTCGCGCGTGGTCGCGCCCGTGTCGCGCATGCCGTCGACGAACAGGCTGCCCTGCGTGTCGTAGCCGCGGATGAACGGACGGTCGCCGAGCGGGTTGCCGCCTTCGCCGGCACCGAACGTGATGCCGGGCACGGTGCGCAGCGCTTCGGTCAGCGTCGACGCGCCGCTGCTGCGGATCAGTTCCTGCGGGATTACGGTGACGGACTTCGGCGTATCGACGAGCGGCGCGGTGAATTTCGCGGAAGCGGAAAAGTCGGCCTTGTAGCTGTGCTCGGTCTTGCCCTGGATCTCGATCGGCGCGAGATGGCCTTCGGTGCTGGCGGGGGCCGCGGGCGGCGTGCCGTCGGCGAATGCCGGGCTCGCGGCGAGCACGCCGCAGAGGGTGGTGAACGTACCGAGCTTCAGCTCGTCGGGACGGGACTTCATGATGCGCTTCGACCTCGCGAGGTGGCCCCGGAGACGGTGTGGTGCAGGAATGTGCATGCCGCCGGGAATTATTACGATTTGTTTTCAGGCGGCATTCTATGTAATTTCATGTTGAATGAGAAGCGTTCTTGTTTGTATTTGTGACGGAATCGTCAACGAATGTGTCGGAGGGCTGCGGGCCGGCGATGCGCGGAGAGATGGCCGATCGGCCGGGTATGGCGCGGGTATCGGGCGGGCTAGAGTGGTTGCGACTCGACTCGGTCCGTGTGACTGCAAGATGATAAAATGACTGCATTGAAAGCAATCTTGGTGGAACGCGTCATGCCAGTGCTCACCGTTCGAAATTTGCCCGACGAAGTGCATCGCGCACTTCGGATTCGTGCTGCCCGGCATGGTCGCAGTACCGAAGCCGAGGTGCGCGACATCCTCGAACAAGCCGTTCTGCCCGAGGGGCGGCTCAAGCTGGGAACATTGCTGGCGGAATTCGGGCGGGAGGCAGGCGATGGCGATTTCGGCATCCAGCGCGACAAGGCGCCAGCCGCTCCGATGAGCTTCGAATGATCCTGGTCGACACGAACGTCATTTCGGAGCCGTTGCGGCGCGAGCCGAGCGCGGCAGTCGTCGAGTGGCTCGATGCGCAGCATGTCGAGACGCTGTTCCTGTCGGCGGTCAGCCTTGCGGAATTGCGGTTCGGCGTCGCCGCGTTGCCGGAGGGGCGCAGGCGGGACTGGCTGCATCAAGGCATCGAGCAGCGCGTCGTCCCGCTGTTTCGAGGTCGGATCCTGCCGTTCGACGATGCGGCGAGCAAAGCGTATGCGAGCCTTTGCGCGCGGGCTCGTGCCGCAGGCAACGCGGTCGCCGTCGCCGATGGTTACATTGCCGCCACGGCCGAGGCGAACGGGCTGATCGTGGCCGCGCGCGACGTCGCGCCGTTCAAGGCGCTCGGGCTTCGCGTCATCGACCCTTGGGCGCGATAGTTTGCGATTTTCAGCCTCTTTCCTTGCGCCGAAATTGAAAACGCGCCGTGCAAGACGGCGCGTTCGCGTCAGGTCAATCCGGCGCGCTCCCGCAGCGATGGCGGGTGGGCGCGACATGTCCGGTGCGATGTCAGTCCACCCCGTGAAACACCGCGTCTTCCGGCCCGAGGTAGGCAGGCGGGCGCCACGTCGCGTCGCGCATCGAATGCTGAACGAGATTCTCGACGCCGAGCAGCACCGCGAAGATCGCCATCCGCACCGGAATGCCGTTGTCGGTCTGCCGGAAGATGGCTAGGCGCGGGTCGCGGTTCAGGTCGACCGACAGGTCGTTCGCGCCGGGCCGGCTGTCGCGCGGCAGCGGGTGCATGATCAGTGTGTCGGGCTTGCACGCCGAATCGACGAGCGCCTGGTTGATCTGGAAATCCGGTGTGTAGCCTTCGAACGATTCGTCGGTGAAGCGCTCCTTCTGGATCCGCGTCGCGTACACGACGTCCGCACCGCGCAATCCGGCCGCGAGGTCGGTCG
This sequence comes from Burkholderia sp. Tr-20355, assembly GCF_017104685.1. Lineage (NCBI taxonomy): Bacteria > Pseudomonadati > Pseudomonadota > Betaproteobacteria > Burkholderiales > Burkholderiaceae > Burkholderia > Burkholderia sp. Tr-20355. Next base: position 24,042 of record NZ_JAAGPK010000096.1, read on the forward strand.
TCTGCTCGATCACATGGCCGTTCGTCGCGATCTGGTCGACGATGTACGCCGGCATCTCGAGCGTCGGCGGCGACACGAGCGTGAACTTCAGCCCGCGGTACAACGCGAGCAGCTTGACGAGCGAGTGCACGGTACGGCCGTACTTCAGGTCGCCGACCAACGCGATGTGCGCGCCGTCGACGATCTTGCCGAGCCGCGAGAACTCGCGCTGGATCGTATAGAGATCGAGTAGCGCCTGGCTCGGATGTTCGCCGGGGCCGTCGCCGCCGTTGATCACGGGCAGGTTGGTGGCGCGCGCGAACTCGGCCACCGAGCCTTTCTCCGGATGGCGGATCACGAGCGCGTCGACGTAGCCGGCCATCACGCGGCTCGTGTCGTAGATCGATTCGCCCTTGGCCATCGACGAGAACGTGAAGCCCGTCGTGTCGCATACCGAGCCGCCGAGCCGGCAGAAGGCCGCGCCGAACGATACGCGGGTGCGCGTGCTGGCCTCGAAGAACAGGTTGCCGAGCACCGCGCCTTCCAGCACGCGCGAGATCTTGTGGCGGCGCGCGATCGGCTGCATCACGTCGGCCACGCGGAACAGCGCCTCGACCGAGTCCCGCGAGAACTGGTCGACCGAGATCAGCTGCGGCTTGCCTTCGAACAGGAACTGCTTCGAGAGTCCTTGCTTGTCTACGCTTTGCGTATAGTCCCCGCCATCCGGTGCCGAGCGCTCGACGATTTCCGACACGAAGCGCTCGACGATCTCGGGCATCCCGCGCGATTCCTGCGAGTCGTCGGGCAGCAGCCACGTATCGAGCGCGCGCCGGCTGACGCCGATACGATTGGCGAACGCTTCGCGGGTCATGTTGAGGCGGCGCATCGCGTCGCGGAGGAAGGCTTGCTGGGGAACGGTCATCGGCGGCTCCTGACGGAAAATATACGCGTTGCGTATATTAGTTCGTGGCGCAATGAAGTCAAGGAAAATCTGCGCGACCGGCTGTGTGGCGCGGGTAACACGCGGCGGGTTGGTGCTGGCGCGCCGCTTCCGTCTCCGTATAATCAGGTCAGGCCCCGTGTCCGGCATCCTGTCGTGCGCCGGGCCACACACGATTCGCCCGGTCGGGCTTGTTGATTCGAAGGAGAATGAGAATGACGCGTACGATTGCTGCAATGCTGCTGGTGGTGACCGCCGCGCTCGCCGGATGCAATACGGTCGCCGGCGTGGGCCAGGACATTTCGAAGGGTGGTCAGGCGATCAGCGATACGGCCGAAAAGGCCAAGTAAGGCGACCGGTTCCGGAATGCAGAAGGCGCCGGGCCGTCCCGCGATTGCGGGGCGGCCCGGCGCCTTTTTTGTGTCTGGCGTCGGCGCGGGTGCGGCGTCAGGCGTGTTCGACGAACGCGTAGCGGCCTTCGACCTTGCGCGGCGTGAACCAGCCGTAGTCGGGGAACATCCGGTTGCGCACGTACCACACGTAGCCCACCAGCAGAGCCGTGATCAAGAGGCTGGGCAGCGCGGTCGACGGGTCGCGTCCGAGCTCGGCGATGGTCTTCGGCAACTGAAGCAGCGACAGCAGGATGAACGCGTGATAGGCGCCGACGCGATTCGTCGCAAAACCCCAGATGAACAGCAGCGACAGCGGCACGGTCAACGCGAGGAACACGAGCACGAGGACATTGCCGGCGCCGCTTGCGAAGAAGTAATACGCGAGCATGAGGCTGATCGCCAGCTGGGCGATACCGAGCGCGACCAGGATCCGGATGTGCACCTTGTTCTTGCGGCAGCGCTCGGGGTCGGGGCGCGACGCGATCAGGTGCGCGAGCACGCGATCCTTGAGCCCCTGTCCTGACAGTTCGGCCAGTGCGTCGGCCTTCCTCGTTCCCGCGGAGAGCAGCACCGCGATTCTTGTTTTGGCTTCCTTCCTGTTCATTGCTGGGCGGATTGTCGTTCGGTGGTTGTCAAAGGTTCCGGCCACGCGAATATTGCATCTTGCGAGGTGGCGCGCAATCGATTTGCGGCCCGCGGACACATTCCTACAGTTGCCGGAGCGTGCGGGAGATGGGCCATATGGCGACGGGAAGCGGCCGCCGTTGCCGTCATCCCGCGATGGGCGCGGGTCAGTCGGCGGCGGCTTGCGCGGTGGTGGGCGCGGGGCTCGAGGGCTTCGCATCGCGCGTGTCTGCGCGGCGCTCGCGCCGCCGAGTCGCACCGACGAGCATGCCCGCGACGACTAGCGCGATGCCGGCGACTCGCGTGCCGGTCAGCGTTTCACCGAACAGCGCGACCGCGAACAGCACGGCCGAGACCGGCGCGACCGCCGTGAAGAGCGCGGCCTCGGTGCCGCTGGTGCGGGCCGAGCCGGCGTACCAGCACAGGTAGCCGAGCACGGTCGGTACCAGCGCGTAGTAGGCGATCGCCGATACCGCGCCGACGGTCCAGCCATGCGCGACCGCGCGCCATTCGAATGCCGCCGGCACGAGCGCGAGCACGAAGCCGAGGCCCGACATCGCGGTGGACAGCGCGAGCGGCGTCAGCGGTGCGGCCAGCCGCCGGTTGAGCAGGATGAAGACGGCTTCGCACGCGACGGCGGCCAGCACCAGCGCGTCGCCGGCAAGCGTCTGGAACGACGGCATCGCGTGGCCCGGTGCGAACGTGACGAACAGCACGCCGGCCGTGGCGAGCGCGGCGGCCGCCCAGTCGCGCGGCGTCTGCCGCTCGCGCAGCACGACGGCCGCGATCAGCGTGGACATGGCCGGCAGCGTGCCGAGCATCACGCCCGCGTCGAGCGGCGACGACAACTGCGTGCCGCTGATCAGCAGCACCGTATAGCCGACGCCGCCCGCCGCGGCCTGAATGACGAGCAGGACGGCGTCGCGCGCGGAAAGGCGCGGCCAGCGCATGCGCTGCGCGCGCATCAGCGCGAACAGCAGCGGCGTCGCGATCAGGAAACGCAGTGCCGTGGCCGCGAACGGCGGCAGGCCGCCGGCCGCGAGACGGCTCGCGATGACGGTGCTGCCGACGCCCGCCATCGCGGCGGCGAGATAGAGATAGCCGATCAGTCGTGTTTTCATGCGCCGCATCGTCGCGTGCGGCGGCCACGTGCGTCTTGAATGAAATTGCAGCGACGGAGGCCTGATTGCGGTGTGCTGCTTGCGTGCGCCGGCGATCCGCGGACCACCGGTGACCGTCGTGCGGGCGACTGCCTTCAAATGCGGTGCGACTGGGCCCGGCGCATCAAGAGGGCGCTCGCGTCAAACCGCCTGCGCGAACCGCCCGGGCGTGATTCCGAACTGGCGCGCGAATGCGCGCGTCAGGTGGCTCTGGTCGGCAAAACCGGCTTCGGCCGCGGCATCGGCGATCGGCATTCCGCTGGCGAGCAGCGCGCGCGCCAGCCGGGCGCGCGACTGGATCAGGTAGGCATGCGGCGTGATGCCGAGCTCGCGCGCAAAGCCGCGCAGCAGCTGGAAGCGGCTCACCCCGCTCAGGCCGGCCAGTTCGGCGAGCGAAACGGGCGCGGCCGGCGCCGCGTCGAGCCGCTCACGGGCCACGCGGACCGCCGGTGCGACGCCGGCCGCCGGCAGCGTGCGGTTCGCATGCCGGGCGAGCAGCCCGGCGACGAGCATCACGAGCGCCTCGTCGCGGGCGATCGACTCGGATGCGCCGGCGACGATGCGAGCATGCAGCCGGCCGACGGCGGCCGCGAGCCGCGCGTCGCGCACGGCCGGATGCGCCAGCTCGACGCAGCCAAGGCCTTCTTCCGCCGCGACGCCCGCCACCAGCGCGGGTGCGAGGTACAGCATCCGCCAGCGCCGGCCCGTGCCGGCATCGATCGGCGATCCGTCGTGCATTTCGCCCGGGTTGACCATGATCGCATCGCCGGCCAGCGCGTCGACCTGCCCGCGGCCGCTCCACGACCGGTGCGCGCCGCTGACGATCACGCCGACTCCGAATTCGTCGTGCGCGTGACGCGGAAACGCGCGGTCGGATTCGAGGCTGATCGCCTCGATGCCTTCGCCGGTGCGTCGGTAGTGGGTGACACGGTGCATGTGCGCTCCTCGCGCCGGTCGCGGCGCGGATCACGTGCACTTTAGCGCGTTCCGGCGCCGCGCGCCCTTCATCCTTTTGGCGGATACCGCGCGGCATGCGCAGCCCGCACCATGTGCATATCGGCAGCGTACACGGCCCGTCGGGCCTGAAGCTGCGCGGGAGACGGCAGGTGGAACGACAGGATCCGGTATTCATTCAGGTTGGTGCGCTCGCGGACGGCTTCGCGCCGGAAGCGAACATCCTCGCGTCCGTCGACGCGCTCGCCGGGCGCACGCTTGTGCTCGGTGATGCAGCGGGCGCATGGCGCGTCTATTCGTTCGAGCCGGGCGCGCTGCAGTGGCGCGACGCGGCGACCGACACGGGCGGCCGCGAACCGTGCCGCGTGACGCGGCTGCGCGACGGGTTGTACTTCGTCGACTACATCGACACGGCTGCCCGCGCGACGTCGGTCAGTCTCGTGATCGATCTCGACCAGGGCGTATGGACGTCGGTCGTCGGCGTGCTGCCGACCGAAGCCGACACGCGCATCGACGCATTCACGCGCGTGGCGCGCGGGCTGCCGCTGACGGGCGTCGACGCGGCATTCCGGCACGGCACGCTCGGCGGCCACGCGCAGCCGGGGCCGTTGCATGCACCCACGCGCGAGTTGATCGGCAAGCGCACGATGTACCGTTACAGCCCGACCGAATGCTACGAGCACATCTACCTGAACGAGAACTTCTACGCGTGGCAGTGCCTGCAGGGCGTCGAAGGCGGGCTGGCCGATGTCGACCGCTGTCACTACTTCAGGATCGCCGACGAGTTGTATCTGTTCGTGTGGCGCGAAAAGGTGGTGCCGACGCTTGGCGTCGTCCTGATCGATCTCGCGCAGCGCAAGACCGACGGCAAGATCTTCGGCTATCAGGGCGGCGATTTCGGGTCGCTGTCGAACTTCCAGATCGGCGCGTACGCGCAGGTGCTGAACGAAACCGTGCACCCGCTCGGCGGCGAGGCGCAGCGATGAATGCGGTGCCGGGCAGCGGCCGCCTGCGCGCGGATTTCAGCGGGCGCGTCGTGCTCGTCACGGGCGCCGCGCAGGGGATCGGCGCGGCGATCGCACGCCGTTTCGCGGAGTCCGATGCGTTCGTCGCCGTCGCCGACCTGAACGGCGACGCGGCTGCCGCGCAGGCCGAAGCGCTGGCCCGCGCGGGCGGCGACGCGCGGGCGTACCGGGTCGACGCAGCCAGCCGGGACGAACTGGGCGCGCTCGTCGCGGCAGTCGAGCGCGACGGCGGCCGGCTCGATGTCGTCGTTCACAACGCCGCGTATTTTCCGCTGACGCCGTTCACGCACATCGACGAGCCGACGCTCGCGCGCACGCTGTCGGTCAACCTGTCGGCGCTGTTCTGGCTCGCGCAGGCCGCGTTGCCGGCGTTCGAGCGCGCGGGGGCCGGCCGGCTGCTCGTCACGTCGTCGGTGACGGGGCCGCGCGTCGCCTATCCGGGGCTCGCGCATTACGCGGCGTCGAAGGCCGGCGTGAACGGCTTCATTCGCGCGGCGGCGCTGGAGCTTGCGCGTCGCAACGTGACGGTGAACGGCGTCGAGCCGGGAATGATCCGTACCCCGGCGGCCGGCAATCTCGGCGACGCGTCGGTCACGGCGCAGATCGCACGCGATATCCCGCTCGCGCGGATGGGCGAGCCGGAGGACATCGCGAACGCGATGCTGTTTCTCGCATCGGCCGACGCGGCGTACATCACGGGGCAGACGATCGTCGTCGACGGCGGGGCGACCTTGCCGGAAAGCGGTGCGGTGCTGGGAGACGCCTGACGGCGGGCGCGAACCGTCGCAAGCCGCCTCGGCGGGAAGGCCGCGGCCGGCATGTCGTGGCGGGCGGCGTCACCGCCGGCCCGCCTGTCGCCGTGACTACAGCCAGCCGTTGCGGATGAATTCGACGATCGAATACCGGCGGTTCTCGAGATCCTGTTGCAGGACGGCTTCGACGATGCGCGATACGCCGTCCGCGTAAGGGGTCGCGCCGTACACGCGCGATTCGAGCCGCAGGCTGCATGCACCGTCGTCGATGTGTATCCGGTGCACCGCATGGCGGCCGAGCTGATCGTCGGGGATGCCGAATTCGCCGCGCTGCACGTCCGGGTCGCGCACGGAGCGGATGTCCTCCGCCGGCACGCCGAGCGACTGGGCGATGCCGACGGCCGTGCCGGGGACGGACGTCTTGGCGGCCTGATGCGACTCGGTCAGGCTGATCTTGCAACCGCGAAACAGGTGGCCGCTGGTTTCCAGCATGCTCATGAACTTGAGCATCAGGATGTTCGTGTTCGGACAGAGCACGACTGGAAAATCGTGCGACGCGGTTTCGAGGTCGGAGCCGGTGGACAACTCGATGAGCGGCGACGCGGTGGCCCGGCAAAACGCGATCGCGGCGGGGAGTTCGCGGCCGGAACCGGCGTGCACGACGATCGATCGGGCGTCGGTATGTCGGGCGTCGGTACCTCGGGTGTCGGTTCGCGTGCTGTCCGCCCAGGGCAGCACGCGACAGATTGCCGGGTCGAGCGTGTGCGCATCGAGCAGTTCGTGGGCCAGCTTGCCGGTTCCTACGACGATTACTTGCATGGACTTGACGGGTTGGGATTCGGGATTCGGGCCGCGGTCGACGCGGGCCGGCGGGTGGCCCGGTACGGCGGCGCGGCGCGCTGGCCTCGCGCATTATGCCCGGCCGTCCGCCTCCGTGCCGGCCGGGCCGTGCGCGAGACGTCGCGGCGCGTCAGCTTGCCGACGTGGTCGGCAGCCATGCATTCGCCGCATTCTGCGCGGTGAATTGCTTCGCGATCGAACGCGCGAGGCGGTCCGTATCGGAAGCCACCGTGTCGTGCTTTGCTTCCGACGCGCCATGCAGGCCGGCGCCGACTGCCGCCGACGTCGCGAGACGGCCGGCCACCGCGCCCACTCCGGCTGTTTCGACCATGCCGGGCAGGTGGCCGCTGTTCGCGCTGGCCGAGAACGTGCCGAGTGGCTGCGCGATGCCGTGAGCCGGCTGAAACAGCACGGTGACCGATGCGCCCACTTCGCTCTTGCCCGCGCCGAACCCGATCAGGACGCGGCGGCGACGGTTGCCTGCGTCGATCGTGTCGAACCGGCCTTCGATCACCAGCGCGTCGCGGCCGTCGGGTACCGGGCCGCGCAGCGCGGGCATGCCTTGCGCCCGGAGTTCGCGCACGAGCGCATCGGCGAGTTGATCGCGGGTCTTCAGCGCGCGCTGCTGGTGCTGTGCGTCGGCGGACGAACCGGTGGCGAGCGTCGCGAGCGTGTGGATCATTCCTCCGTCGACCTGGACGTCGGTGGTGCCCACGTCGAACGCGGAGACGTAGACGACCTCGGCATGAACCTGCGGCAGCGTGCGGGCTGCCGGCGCGGCGGCCGTGGTCGTGGTTGCGGTCGATGCGCAACCGGTCATCGCGAGCGTGCCGGCAATCAGCGCGACGCGGGTCAGATGTTTGGCATGGGCGGCAAATGCGCGAAGGGAAGGGAACATGTCGATCTCCGTGGTCTGGATGAAGGTGCCGATACCATCGCGGCATTCAGGAACGCGAACGATCGGAAGCGGGGCGTGATCGCTGGCGAGGGAGAGGGTTCATGCCGCTGCGCAACACGCAGGCGCAAGTATGCTGAGGTCGGGTGTCGCGCGCCACGCAGGAATTATGTCGGCGCATGTCACGCGCCGGCGCGCGACATGCGCCGCGCAGTCGGGCTGTCAGGCCGTCACGCCGACAGCGGCGGCCGGGCCGGCGCAGGCGGATCGAGCGGCAGCGCGACGACGGCCTCCAGGCCGCCGCCATCGCGGTCGCGAAACGTCAGCGAACCGCCGTGCAGGCGGGCGATCCGTTCGACGATCGCAAGGCCGAGCCCCGTGCCGCCCGCATGGCCGCGCGCGTTCGCGCCGCGGCTGAACGGTGCCTTCAGCCGTTCGAGTTCGGCGGCGCAGACGCCGTTGCCGCGATCGCTGACGACCGCATACGCGATGCCGTGCTCGGTCCAGGTCCGTACGCCGAGGCCCGTGCGACCGTAGACGACCGCGTTCTGCATCAGGTTCATCAGCAGCCGCATCAGGCCGATCGGGCGGAACGCAAACGCGGGCACGTCGCCTTCGTCGAATTCGAATGCGTGTCCGAGCCCCGCGAAATCCGCGACGAGCTGGCCGATCAGCGCATTCAGGTCGCCGGTTTGCGGGGTCTCGCGCTCGCCGCTGCCGGCGTAATCCATGAATTGCTGCAGGATCGTATCGATCTGGTCGAGGTAGTGCTCGGTCGATGCGGTGAGCGTGTCGTGCGTGCCGCGCGGCAGCGCCATCGCGATCGCCAGGCGCAATTTCGTGAGCGGCGTGCGGATGTCGTGCGACACGCCGGCCAGCATCAGCGAGCGGGTTGCGTCCGCCTGTTGCAGCGCATCGGCCATCCTGTTGAACGCACGGCTCACGTCGGCGATTTCGGTCGGGCCGTCGGTGGGCAGCGGCGGCGGGCGTTCGCCCGCGCTGACTCGCTGCGCCGCGCGCGCCAGCGCATCGAGCGGCCGGTTCAGGTGGAGCTGGATCAGGTAGCCGGTCAGCGCCGCGAGCAGCGCCAGCGCGACCGACAGCACGAGGGCCGTCGTGATGCCGCTCGCCTGCGCGTCGGCGGCCATCGGCAGCGGCACCCACACCGGCGAGCCGGCGGCATGGAGCCGGATCCACAGGCGTTCGTCGTCGCCCGACTGCCAGCGCGCCGGCAGGTCGGACGGCAGGTGGCGTTCGAGCGCCTGCATGAACACGTCGCGCTGCCAGGTGCGGAAGAAGGCCGCGAGGTCCGGCGCATGCGGCGGCGCCGCCG